>NZ_JBQEPF010000006.1:0-260918 GCF_052045575.1 Bacillus sp. 22190
GGAATCACTGGTGCCACTGGAGGCACCGGTCCAACTGGAGCTACCGGAATCACTGGTGCCACTGGAGGCACCGGTCCAACTGGAGCTACCGGAATCACTGGTGCCACTGGAGCTAGCGGTCCAACTGATACGGCACTTTATGCTGGAAATACAACAGGTCCTACAATCATTACTATTGCTGGTGGTACGAACATTGCTTTACCAAGTAATCAAAATATTAATGGATTTACGCCGAATGGTTCAAATGATACATTCACAGTCCAGCAAACAGGTAAATACTATATCACATATCAAGTAAATACCACTACTGCACTTTTAGTGAGCACAAGGCTATGGTTGAATGGATCAACTGCTATTCCAGGTTCAATTCAGTCCTCTGCCGTATCCACAACTTTTATGAGCAATACAGTTATTGTCAATTTAACAGCAGGAAATACAATTTCATTACAATTTTTCGGAGCGGTTGTAACAGCCATTCTAATAGGTGGTGGTGCAACCGGTGCATCGCTTACCATCATTAGACTCAGCTAAGTGAGACGAAGATAAAAAAAGAAAGGCTCTGTCAGCCTTTCTTTTTTCTATCTTCAATTACGCTTATACAATGGTCAATATCAGGAGATTGCAAAAGGTGAAAAATAGACTGTATGAAAGAAAACTCTAAATTCCACCATTCTAATAACTGAAGTTTTTCAATGATATCCGAAGAAAACCGATATTTCATGAGCCGCTGCGGGTTCCCTGCGACAATCGCATATGGAGGCACATCTTTTGTAATCAGACTATTTGCTCCAATGACTGCCCCGTTTCCTATCTGTACTCCTGACATGATTGTTGCTCCATATCCAATCCAAACATCGTGCCCTATACACACATCCCCTTTTGATCGTGGATGTCCTTTAATATGGGCAGCATCTGTGAAAATTTGATTGAAGGGATATGTGGTGACCCAATCTGTTCGGTGTTCACCACCAAGAAAAACTTTTACTTCGTTTGCGATGGAACAAAACTTCCCTACATTCAGCGTTGTTCCTTCTCCCCACGTCAAGACTTGAAAATCTGGTCCGGCATAAGTGAAGTCACCGATATCATACGAACTGAGCTCACTTCTTTGATTTAAAAACATAGAAGATCAGACCCCCTACAAAGTAATCGATCTTCGTATGTATATGCCAGATGATAGGCTCACATTATGATTGGACAAGTGCAACGATCTGCTTTTTCTTCCATACCAGTCGATAATAGCCGTATTGGAGCAATAAGTTTACAAAAAAGGCTGCAGGATATCCTATCCATATTCCTTTGATCCCAAGCGATGTATGGTGTGATAGCACATAAGCCACTGGTACTTCAACAAGCCAAATGGAACAAATACTAAAGATGGTCGGCCATAGAACTGTGCCACTTGCTCTCATTGTGGCTGCAACGATTTGTGCTGTTCCAAAAATGAGATAGCTCCATAGGGTGATCACGACCAAACTATATGCAACATCAATTGTTGCAGGATCTGTTAAAAAGATAGATAAAATTTGTGGTGCGAAAATATAGACGAAAATAATAATCAATCCGCCTATCGCAAAGTTTAGCCCCAGCCCAATTTTAATGACATCTTTCAAACGATTCATGTTTCCTGCGCCAATGAATTGTGCGGCGAAGATAGAAACAGCAATACCAAGGCTCACTGCGGGCATCTGTACATAACTTACGACTTGGTTAACAACGCCATAAGCTGCGGTCGCCTGTGATCCATAATCGTTGACAAAAGAAATGACAGCAATTTCTGATAAAGAAATGAGAATCATATTAATACTAGAAGGGATACTTAACTTTAATAGCGTTTTTAATAAATCCCCTTTCATCAATAGATGCTTTCTAACCGACGCATCAATGCGCAGCGGGTGCTTTGTTTTATAAAGATAGATATGAAGAATGATAAACGTAACGATTGTAGAAATCACAGAAGAATACGCAGCACCATATAAACCAAATGCCGGTAAACCAAGCCAGCCGAATAATAAAATTGGCAGCAATAAAATATTGGTTCCTGTACTAATCATTAAGAAATAAAATGGTGTTTTTGAATCTCCTGTTCCTCGTAAAAAAGTTGTATAGACAAAATAAAGAAATAAGATGGGCATGGAGATGAATAGGATTCTGGCATATGCCGCACTTTCCTCCACAATATTTGCAGGTGTCCCCATCAGATGTAAAATATCTGTGGCAAAAAAACCTCCAATGACAGCTAAAGAAAGTCCGATTAAAAAGGTGAACGAAAGCGTTGTACCGATAATTTCCTTTAACCTCTGCTCATTTTTTGCTCCGTATGCTTGTCCAATAAGGATCGAGCTCCCTGATCCAATCCCAATGGAAAAAGAAACAAGTAAAAAGAAAAGTGGAAAGAATGCAGAAATCGCAGCTACTGCATCCTCTCCAATCCATCTACCGACAAGCACAATGGAAACAAGCTGTCCAATTGATTGCAAAATATTGCTTAATAAAAGTGGAATTAGAAAGATCGACATGGTTTTTACTAAAGATTGATTATTATCTAACGTCATGATGGTTCTCCTTCTCTGTCTAAAGATCCTCAGCTAACATGCTGACAATGCGGTCTTCTATCTCTTTTCCTTTTTCGTCATCAACGAGATGATTCAATAAGATGGAAAAAGCAAGTGTTTTTCCACTCTGCGTTTCAATATATCCAGATAGTGTGCTGACCGTTGATAGCGTACCTGTTTTTGCACGCACTTTTTCTAGTGTAGCTGGTTCTTTCAATCTATTTCTTAATGTACCTCCCACCATACGCTCACTTGCCCCAGCTAACGGAAGTGCATGGACATAGGTGTTAAACCATTTTTCCTTTTGAATGTTTGTCAAAAATAACGTGAATTGATTTGCAGAAACAAGGTTAATCGGTGATATGCCTGATCCGTCTCTCAACACAGTCATAGATGCATCTATGCCATAGGCAGGAAGACGTTCATTCAGCACGTCAAGCCCTTTGTCAAAACTCCCTTTGTTCTTTACCCGCTTCCCAAGTTCTTTTAACAGAATTTCTGCATGTGTATTGTTGCTTAATTTCATCATCGGAACAAGAAGATCGGATAAAGGCATTGATGTATGGGAAGCGATTTTTTTCGCTTTTTTAGGAACTTGTTTTGTTTTGAGTGGTCCTTTCAGCTGAATCCCCTCAGCCTTTAATGCTCGTTTCATTAAGTCTAAAGCATACGTTGTCGGTTCCCATAATGCGACCCATTGTTTAGACGATGATGCTTTTAGCGGAATCGTCCCAGTCAGTGTAATTTTGTTTGTACCGTGAGAGCGTTTAAAAGATATTTTCTTCTTTCCGCCTTCTGGCACAGTTTTCACTTGATTGATAACTTGAGCGACGTCAGTCTTCGGGATCATCTCATAGCTGGCCTTCTGCCCTGCTTTCTTTCCCGGCTTAACTTCGAGAATGATCGTTCCTGCATCATAATCCTCATTCGGTGAAGCAGTAAGAGCAGATATTTGAGCGCCGTAATATTGATCTTCATCACTCCACGGCAGATCGATGGAATACCTTGTGTCATCAAACCAAGTATCATCAGCCGCAAGCTGTCCACGAATCGTATGTATTCCGGCCTTTTTGACTTGTTTGGCTAATGCGGCAAAATCGCTTTCTAACAATGTCGGGTCTCCAGTGCCTCGGAGATAAAGATTGCCGTGCAATGTTTTCTTTTGGATTGAACCATCCATCCAAACGTCTGTTGGAAAAGTGTGTGTCTCACCCAGTAGATCGAGTGCGATAGCAGATGTGAGTAGTTTCATATTAGAAGCAGGAGTCAGACGGATGTCCGCTTGATGTTCATAAAGAAGGGAAGTGTCAGAAGTATCGCGTACGCTGATGCCAGCAATCGCGCCCTCTAGATCAGGTGCTGTTCGAATGAATTCGTCTAAGGAAGTGATCCATTTTGATTGATCATCATGAGCTGTTAGTTGTTCATCTTTCACTGAAAAAGGGAGAAATAACATCGACAAAATACATAGTTGTAAAAACATGACCTGTGAGAAACGTTTCACGCAATCCCTCCTTTTTAGAAAAGCAGCCAATTTTAGCAGATTATGTTCATTATACACAAAAGAACGTTTGTTCTCAAAGGTTTTTTAAACAGAAAAGTCAGCTTTCTTTGACGAAAACTGACAAGCCTCTTTTACCTTTTTTCAGGATTCCAGCCATCGCTTCCGCTAAGCACGGCTTGAACGGTGATTTGACTTGCTTCGTTTTTTGTTAATATCGTTGACCACTTCACCCGGTTTGCCACATGACTCCCTGCGCCCGTTGAACCATATTCTTGATATCTAGCCGTTCTTTCATTGTCTTTGTTATCCCAGTTATGCCATCCCTCAGCTTTAATATGTTCATCCATTTTTGTTTGGAGGAACGTGACAGCCGAATGAGGTCTCCACGGACGGCCTAAGTACACAGATTGAGACGCAACCGTTCCTTTATTTAATGTGGAATCAATAAAAACGTAGCCATACTTTTGCGCTTCTGTTGTGGATGCCGCTGTAATATACCCGTTTCCAAGACTTTTTATTTCAGCTCTTTTAAATACAGCCGTTGCTGAACCAAAGATGAAGTCAACCGTGCCCTCGATATAGCAATCTTCATAATACTGTCTTCCTGTGCCTGTGGCATATAGTGTATCTTGATACCCGAGAACACGTACGTGTTTAAACACAGCCCGGTCCCCGGACACATAAAGGGCAACCGCCTGCCCTGCGTTTCGGCCAGCTGTATTTTGAAACGTGATATTTTCTGCGTAAAAATGATTTGCCCGAATCATTGTACTAGAGCTATTGGTTGTGCTCCCGCTGCTTGCATTTGTATCATCATACGTCAGAATCGTCTGATACTGATTTTCTCCAATAAAGGACACATACGGCTTATTTTGCGGAAGGAGAATCTTTTCTTTATACACACCATTTTTAATATATATCGTCGTTTGCTGTTGATTGTTCACTGGTATCGCATCAATGGCAGATTGAACCGTTCGAAATGTCCCATTTCCTTTTTGGTCGACAATAAGCACGCGGTTTGTTTGATGGTTGTGTCCAGCTGCTTGCGCATAAGCTGAGTCAAAAAGCAGTAAGGCCAATACCATCATCAGCAGTCGTTTTCCATACTTCATCACACATCTCCCCCTAATATTGTGAACGTTTTCATTGACGTATTCTTTTTGATCCTATTCAGTTATAAAACAAAAAAACACAAAAAAACATCCACTGTGTTAGGTTGTGGATGTTTTTTCATATTTCATCGCATAAATTCCTTCATTTTCAATCCATTCACAAAATAGGACGTCTTTATAGGAGGATATGTGCTGTTTTTTCAATTGCTCTCTCAGCCACGCTTCATCAAATCCAGCTTCCTTTAAATCTTTTTTTAAAATCTCTCCGTCGATAATAAACGTTCTAGGCAATGTGACTTCTTTTCCTTTCACGTTCACATCTTCGGCTGTAGCTGGTGCATATTTCATTTTCGGAAGCACACTCACAGACCCATCCGTTTCCAAAATGGCAAATTCAATTTCATTAAGAGCAAAATGCCCTTTCGCTCGAATCAGCGTCTGCAGCTGATTTAAATCAAGCATATTTTTCTTTAATCGATTGTAGTGAATCTTTCCTTTATCAATCACAAGAGTCGGTCTTCCCTCTAAAAAAGCGCGAATGGATTTGAATTTTTGTGAAAGCCATTCAACTGTGTAGATTAAAACGCCCCAGACTGCAACTGCAAAAAGGATATGTAGCACGCTGACTTCTGGATCAAAAATGGCGTTACCAACCATCTCCCCTAAAATCAGTGCAGAAATAAAATCAAACGGCGTGATTTGTGCAAATTGTGTTTTCCCTAATAGCTTTGTAATGGAAAATAAAGCGAAAAATCCGATAAAGAGTTCAATCAAAATATTAAAAAATGGCACACATATACCTTCCTTTCTCACTGCATGTACTTACAGCATGTACAGGAAAGGAAGGTTCTAAACCATTTATGAAGGCAGTAAAATAAAGACGTCGTCTTCCTCAACCAATGCTTCATATGTTTTCACGCATCCATGATCTGGTTCTTGAACATTTCCTGATGAAAGATTGATTTTCCAATCATGCATTGGACAGAAGACATGATCTCCGCTCACCATTCCTTCAGCTAGTACACCGCCTTTATGAGGACAGCGATTTTCAATGGCTTTGAACTGCTTGTTAGAGGTTTGAAAAACAGCTAATTCAAGTGGACCGGCTGCGACTGTTTTCCCTAGCTGCAACGGGAAATCTGATATTGTACCAATATGAACTTTTACAATTGAAACTGTCATCTGATCTCATCCCTTCAATTGATTTAGACGGAAGCAGTTGCCTTTTGAAATAATTGTCTTGTTTCTGTTTCGTTCTCTCGAATCTCTTGCCACGGCTCTTCATAAGTTGAAAGTGCGATGTCCATTCTTTCGATTAATGCTGCACGCCTCTGGTCATCTAGCAGTACCGTTTGGATATGATTCAATCCAAGCCGTTCAACCCAAGCGGATGTTCTCTCTAAATAATTTGCGGTTTCTCTGTAATATTGAAGGTAGGCTGCGGCCATTTGTTCTACTTCTTCTGCTGTACTTACTTTCATTAATAAGTCTCCAGCTCGTAAATGTGTCCCTCCATTCCCGCCAGCATACAATTCAAATCCCCCATCGATACCTACGATGCCAAGATCTTTAATCCCAGATTCAGCACAGTTTCTTGGACAGGCTGATACGGCCATTTTGACTTTGTGCGGTGTGGCAAGTCCTTCAAATTTCTTTTCAAGTGCGATCCCAAGAGAAATGGAATCTTGCGTTCCGAATCTGCAAAATTGTTCTCCAACACAAGTTTTGACGGTTCTTAATGATTTTCCGTAAGCATAACCAGACGGCATATCTAAATCAGCCCATACTTTTGGTAAATCTTCTTTTTTGACACCTAAAAGGTCGATTCGCTGCCCTCCAGTCATTTTCACAAGCGGTATCTCATATTTGTCAACGACATCCGCTATTTTTCTCAGGTCATTAGCATTTGTCACGCCCCCGTACATACGTGGAACGACCGAATAGGTACCATCGTTTTGGATGTTGGCATGCATTCGTTCATTCACAAATCGCGAGCTTTTTTCATCTTTGTAGTCAAGCGGATACATCATCCCTAAATAGTAATTCAGTGCAGGCCGGCACTTTGAACAGCCTTCTTCTGTTTCCCAGTCAAGTACATTCATCACTTCTTTGACATGCTGCAAACCTTTCTCTTTTATTTCATGAATCACTTCATCTCTTGATAAGGTGGTGCAGGCGCAGATGGTTTCTTTTTGCGCAGTGCGGTTTGCATCATCGCCTAAAGTGTGCCATAAAATCTCTTCCACAACAGATTGACAGCCTCCGCATGACCGAGTAGCACTTGTACATTGCTTGACCTCTTGTATAGTCGTTAGGCCTTCTTTTTGAATAGCTGCCACTATTTGACCTTTTGAGACACCATTACAGCCACAAACGATATGGTCGTTTGCCATTTGTTCAATCGTGTTTTCTTGCGCCAGCTCATTTGATGTTAAGACAGATACTTTTTCCATATCTGACATATCAACACCTTCTCTAATGTACGAGAATAAACGTGGTCCATCGCTTGTTTCTCCAAACATGACGGCGCCGACTAATCGGTTTTGCTGGAAGACTAGTTTTTGATAAATGCCTTGCTGTTCGTCAAAAATCTTAATCGCTTGTTTCTCATCGTTTTCTATAAAATCTCCAGCTGAAAATACATCAACCCCTGATACTTTCAGCTGTGTCGATAGAACAGATCCTTCATAAGGCGTCGGGGCCATATCACAAACATGCTTCGCAAGCACGATTGCTTGATCGTATAATGGCGCAACAAGACCGTACGTTTGTCCTCTATGTTCAACACATTCTCCGACTGCGTAAATCCGCGGGACACTTGTTTCCATGAAATCATTGACGATAATTCCCCGGTTCACTTCAATGCCGCTCGTTTCGGCAAGCTTGTGATTCGGTTTAATTCCTGCTGCCATGACCACCATATCTGTCTCTAATGTAGAACCATCTGAAAATGTTAGCCCTTCTACTCTTGTATCTCCTAAAATTTCATTTGTCTGTTTTCCTAATAAAAAGCTCATGCCTTGTTTTTCTAATGCTGTTTGCAGAAGTTGACCTGCCACCGGATCGAGCTGCCGGTCCATTAGATGAGAGCCAAGATGAATGACGGTCACTTCCATACCTAAGTTTAATAGACCACGTGCTGCTTCAAGTCCAAGGAGCCCGCCTCCAATAACGGCTGCTTTTTTGTACATCGTAGATGCTTTGACCATTTCCTCTGTGTCTTGTAATGTACGAAAAGCTGTTACCCCTTTTTTATCGCTCCCTGGAATGGGCGGGATGAACGGGAGGGACCCTGTCGCTAAAATTAAACGGTCATAATGCACGGTCCGTCCTTGATCACTCATAACGGTTTGATTGTCTGGATCGATCTTCACAATGGTCTCATTTGTAAACAGCTGAATATGATGTTCCTTGTACCAATTCCAATCGTTTAACGTAATATCCTCTGTCTTTGTATCCCCTTGGAGAACTTTCGATAAAAGAATCCGATTATAGTTAGGATACGGCTCAGTTCCAAATACAGTCATGTCGAATCGTTCATTGTCTGTTTTTAAAATGTTTTCGAGCGTTCGGATACCAGCCATACCATTCCCTACTAATACGAGTTTTTCTTTCATGAAAAACACCCCTCATGTGATCGTTTTTTAGAAAGTACCATAATCTAAACAAAGATGGAAAATACATGTTAAAATTTCTCACATAGTTTTCAATTCTTGTAGGCTGACAGCTGTACAGGACAATATTTAAAACCTGGCATTTTACTGTGTGGATCTAACTGTTTACCAATTAATAGGTTAATTGATTGATGTTTATTCCAGTGAAACGGAACAAACACAGTATCTTTTCGGATGCTATCTGTTATGTGGCACCTCATGATGACACTACCTCGTTTTGACTGGATGGTGACGAGCTCCCCGTGCTGAAGTCCATAAGCTTCGGCTGTGTCAGGATGAAGCCCTACATAAGCTTCAAACTGCCGGGCAACAAGAGAGGTGCTTTTTCTTGTTTGAACGCCCGTTTGGTAATGAGCCATCACCCTGCCGGTCGTTAAATAGAGTGGATATTCTGGACTGACTGGTTCTTTTGCACCCTGTTGTCCATGTGCAACGACTGCAAATTTTGCTAATTTATCAGGATGTGAGAATTGATGCTCAAATAGTCTTTCTGTTCCTCGGTCTTCCAAATGAGAGCAGGGCCATAATATGCCTTGCGTCTTCCTTAACCTGTCATAGGTCATACCGGAATAATCGGCTTTGGCTCCTTTCGTTGCTGTTCTCAATTCCTCAAAGATGTCTTCTGCAGATGAAAAAGAAAAAGAGCCGCCTTTGCCTAATACTGCTGCTATTTCACAAATGATTTGCCAATCGTGCTTTCTTTGGTGTTTGAGTGGATAGGTTGCTTCTCTCAGCGTAACGCGTCCTTCTATGTTCGTCATGGTCCCTTCGTCCTCTAAATATGACGAAGCTGGTAAAATAACATCTGCGAGTGCAGCCGTCTCAGAGATAAATAAATCAATTGCGACAAAAAAGGACAGCTGCTCGATGGCTTTTTTGATAAAGCTTGCATGCGGACCTGATTGAACAGGATTAGAACACATTAAAAAGAGCGCTTTTATCTCTCCTTTCTGCATTTTTTCAAACATTTCAAAAGCAGATACACCTTTTCCAGGCAGTTCTTTTTCATCGATCTTCCATATTTCGGCCATTTCTTTTCTATGTACTGGGTTTGTGATATCACGGTAACCAGGAAGCTGATCTGCTTTTTGTCCATGCTCTCTTGCACCCTGTCCATTTCCTTGCCCAGTAATGGCACCATAGCCACACCCAATCCGGCCAATCTTCCCAGTAACAAGCAGAATATTCAGGAAATTACGAACGGATGCTGTCCCGTCTATTTGCTGCTCAATGCCTCTTGCAGTCAGAATCATGCCTGTTTTTTCGCGGGCGAATTTTCTCGCTATTTTTTGAATGACTTTCATCGATACACCGGTTTGCTGCGTAATGTCTTGCAGGGACATGTGTGAAATATGCTGTTTCATTTCTTGAAAACCTGATGTTCGTTTTTTAATAAATTCTTCGTCTAGTAACTGTTCATGAAGCATGACGTGTAAGATTCCATTTGCGAGTGCAGCATCTGACCCAGGCCTTAAGCTGACATGTAAGTCAGCTAGTTTGGCTGTTGCTGTTTTTCGCGGATCGATCACGATGAGAAATGCCCCGTTCTTTTTAGCTTCTTCCAAATACGGTATGAGGGTCGGCTGACATTCCGCTATATTGGTTCCAACCAATAGTAAAACCCGGGCATGCTTGATGTCACGAAGCGGAAAGGTTAGACCCCGATCAAGTCCAAATGTTTGGTTAGCTGCTGTTGCTGCTGAAGACATACACAGTCTTCCATTGTAATCAATGTATTTCGTTTTAAGGGCGACCCTTGCAAATTTTCCGAGTAAATAAGCTTCTTCATTTGTAATCGATGCACTACCATACACACTGATAGCATCGTTCCCATGTTCCGTCTGAAGGGTTTGAGTGCGTGCTTTGATTTCGTCAAGTGCCTCTTGCCAAGTCACTTTGACAAATTGACCGTTTCTTTTGATGAGGGGGTGATTCAATCGTTCCTTGTGCAGTGCGTGCTGGTGGGCATGCTGCCCTTTCATACAGATCCTGCCGAACGTGGTTGGATTATGAATACCTATCGTCTGGTAGCGTGTTCGCCCTTCTGCGTGCTGCTCGACTAATTGCATTTTGCACTGCATACTGCAAAACGGACATTGAGATGGGAACACCCTTTTTCGCTCTTGCTGCTCTGATGTTTGCTGCACATATTGTAAAAAAGATTGATTCATACATTCACACCCTTTTGTCTACTTTGCTCAAATTGCTCGCAGAGCTCTTCTCTCATTTCCTCATCGAGCAATTTTTCTCGGATGGAAATGATGCCGTTTTTTTGGATCCAGTCTCCAATAGATTCTTGAAAATATGCACGTTTTCTATAGTCTTCAAGCAGTGCTTTTAAAAAAGGAATCAGCTCATCCGTTCGGCTCACAGAATAAAAAAGCTGACCTGCCTTAGGTTGACGTATGCTGCCTCCTATATAAATGTCCCATTCATCCAGCTGCTTCTTGATGCAGATGTCATAGATGGGGCTGAAATGACATACGCAGGAAGGACCAGCGATATGAATCGATGTGACTGCAGGTAAAAGCGTGTTTTCTAGTTGTCTTTCGATCTCCATGACAAGTGTTGTGACAGATGGATCGTGACGACAATCACATGATAGAACATGAGAAAGTCTCTTGCTTTCTTGTGGCATGATGTGTCCATGTTCTTTTACAATATGGGCGGCCTCTTGTGAAATACCGATCAGCCGAATTCGTTTATTCTCCGTTAGTTCTACGTGCTGAATTTGCTTTTGCTCTAACAATCCGGTTATCATCTGTAAAAATGTCAGATCAAGACGGCCACCATATAACTGAGGCATTAGTATGTGCTCATGATCTGATGGGCTGTCTTTTACGAAAAGATCTTGAAACTGCTCAAGATAGTATGGAATGCCTGCTCGGCACTTGTCACAGCCGTTATCTGTCATCCAATTAAATTGTCTTCTTACTTGCTCTTCATTCAGCGGATGCTGATTTTTTATATACGAAAAAATGGTCTGTTTCTCTACATTTGTGCACGAGCAAAACGTGTCCAGTGCTTCCGTTAGCTGATTTGATGAGACATGGCAGCAGGCACGAACAAGCTCTTGACAGCCTCCGCAGCCCGTTGCGGCCCCTGTCTGTTTTTTTATCTCTTCTAAATTTGTCAGGTGATGGACCGATATGCTTTTGAATATCGCTCCCTTCGTCACCGTGTGGCATTGGCAGATGAGATCCTCTGCTTTTAATGAATCTAAAGGGGATATCTGCTCTTCATTCAGCGATTTCATGACTACGCTTTTATCACGCCCCACTTTTACATCCTGCAAAAGCTGCTCAGCTCTCTCAAGTTGACCAACTAATACAACGCCTGTGAGCACATCATGTTCAAACACTAGTTTTTTATATACTTCTTGTTCTTCATCTAAGTAAGTCACCACTGAAGCGGAGGGGGATCGGTTTACAATACTGCCAGCAGAATAAATAGATATGTCATTTGCTTTCAATTTTGTTGAATAAATGGCAGGAGGTAAATTCGTGACCAGTTCATCTAATAAATGATTCGCAAGCACGTTTGCTTGTTCATAAATAGGCTGCACAAGACCGTGCACCATCCCCTTATGCTCTGCACATTCTCCAATAGCATAAATATTCTCAACGTTTGTCTGCATGACATCATTTACAACAATGGCTTTTCTTGTATGAATGCCGTGCTGTTTTGCAAGCTCTATATTCGGACGGACCCCTGTTGTGAAAACCACGAGATCAGCATCCACGATGTCTCCACTTTTTAACAGAACGCCTTCTACTCTCTCGTTTCCTAAACATGCAATCGTATGAGCATTTGTTTTTACCTGAATCCCCTTGCGACTTAATTGTTGAGACAAAAGCCCTGCAGCTGTTTCATCTAATTGGCGTTGCATAAGCCAATCCGTGTGATGAATCAAGGTTGTCTTCAGTCCAGCGATCTGTAAACCAGCGGCCACTTCCACACCAAGTACACCACCTCCAATGACTGCTGCACGCTCATAACGTAAAGAATCAGCGTAAATGGCCTCATAATCGTCAATCGTACGAAAAGCATAGACCCCTTTTTTGGATACGCCTTGTATAGGCAGAAAATGAGGCGATGAGCCTGTGGCGATAACCAGTTTGTCATACGGGATATTCCGGCGTGCTTCTGTCATGAGCAATTGACGCTTTGTATCGATGTGGACAACTGCTTCGCCTGTTTGGATGGTGATGTCATGTTTGGTGTACCATTCTTTTGGCTTTAGTTCAATTTGAGACAACGATTCACTTTTTTGTAAAACTGACGAAAGTTTTATTCGGTTGTAGGCCGGGTGCTTCTCTTTTCCAATGATCGTGATGGAATAGCGTTCTGGCTGTTTCTTTACGATATGTTCGATACATTTCATACTCGCCATGCCGTTTCCGATAAACACGAGTTTACGTTTTGCCATGTGAGATCAACCTTTCTAGCTTTTTGCGCCAAAGCAATGTTTGCCATAGATTATGGCACACATTTGTAAAAAAGTGTTTATCCATGTCATTTTTTCTAACACAACACTTCCATTCCTTCTATCAACTCGCTATCTTTAAGTCAGAAAATTCAAAATAAAGGAGGGGTTTTGTGAAACTCTCAGAATTGACTTCTAGTGGTCATCCTAAGACATTGTTTGGTTCATTTTTATATTTTGACGTGAGTTTCATGATTTGGGTTTTGCTGGGGGCACTCGGTGCTTTTATTGCACAAGATTTTGCCTTATCGACAATAGAAAAAGGCATGATTGTAGCCATTCCGATTTTATCCGGATCTTTTTTTCGAATTGTGCTAGGCCTATTAACAGACCGAATGGGACCTAAAAAAACAGCGATGATGGGCATGATTTTGACCACCATTCCGCTTATATGGGGGTTTTTCGGTGGTACAACCCTTTCAGAGCTAGTACTGATCGGGATTTTATTAGGGGTTGCAGGTGCGAGTTTTGCGGTCGCTTTACCGATGGCAAGCCGCTGGTACCCTCCTCATTTACAAGGGGTAGCGATGGGAATTGCCGGCGCCGGAAACAGCGGAACACTGATCTCGACACTCTTTGGACCAAGGCTTGCGGAGATGTATGGCTGGCATACAGTGATGGGGCTCGCTCTTATTCCTTTAAGTTTCGTCTTTTTGTTTTTTATTTTCACAGCAAAAGATGCACCAAACCAGCCGGCCCCTCAGCCGCTTCGGTCCTATTTTTCAGTCTTTAAAGTAAAGACAACGTGGTTTTTCTGTCTTCTTTATGCAATTACATTCGGTGGTTTTGTCGGACTTTCAAGTTTCTTGAGTATTTTCTTTGTGGACCAATATGCTATTTCAAAAATTCATGCCGGTGATTTTGTGACGCTTTGTGTGGCGGCAGGCAGCTTCTTTCGGCCAGTTGGCGGTTTGATTGCCGATAAAATTGGCGGGATGAAAGTACTGCTCGGTTTATTTGCTTTGATTGGTATCTGTTTAGGGGCAGTGAGTAGTCTACCTGCTTTACCAGTGGTCATTGCGCTTTTATTTGTCGGAATGATGTGTCTTGGTATGGGGAATGGGGCGGTGTTCCAGCTTGTGCCGCAAGTGTTTCATAAGGAAATTGGGATTGTGACTGGAATTGTAGGGGCTGCAGGAGGCATTGGGGGATTCTTTTTACCAAACGTTCTTGGCAGTTTAAAAGAAATGACGGGCTCCTATACGTTTGGCTTTTTGACCATTTCTCTTTTTGTTCTTGCTGTCTTCCTCTGTTTGGTTGTCTCCCAGTTCAAACGTAAAAAAGTCATTATCCAGCCAACCATATCTGAATCATAAAAAGCCATGACCACTCTTTGGTCATGGCTTTTCTCTATATATGGTAAACACCCTTTGTTTGACCTATTTTGGCAGAACCGAACTCCCCATTAAATAACGGTCTACCTCATGCGCCACTTGTCTGCCTTCGTTAATTGCCCAGACAATCAAGCTTTGACCGCGTCTTGCATCTCCCGCTGCAAATACGCCTTCTACATTCGTTGTATATTCCCCATATTTTGCGTCAATCCGATTGTTTTTGCTGTCCACGCCAAAGTGTTTCACTAGTGGCTGTTCAGTTCCCTCAAAACCAATCGCAATAAAGACTAGCTGAGCTGGCCATACCTTCTCTGTTCCTGGAATCTCATGAAATTCAAACTTCCCTTGTTCGTTTTTCACCTTTTCCATTTGAATGGTATGAAGCTCTTTTAACTTCCCATTTTTATCAGCCACAATCTTTGTGGTTTGAATCGAATATTGGCGCGGGTCTTCTCCAAATTTTGCTTGTGCTTCTTCGTAAGCATAATCTAGAGAGAAGACATAAGGTTGTTCTGGCCACATGTTATCCCCTACACGTGTATCTGGAAGCTTTGGATGCTTTCCGAATTGAACAACACTTTTTGCTTTTTGGCGAAGTGCAGTTGCGACGCAGTCAGCCCCTGTATCTCCTCCGCCAATCACAATGACGTCTTTCCCTTTTGCGTCAATAAAGTTTTTATCTTTGAATCCTGAATCAAGCATGCTTTTTGTTGCGAGTGTTAAATAATCCATTGCCAGGTGAATCCCTTTTGCTTCCCTGCCTTCAATTAACAGGTCACGCTGCTTTTGTGCACCTGTACAAAGGATGACCGCATCAAATTGCTCTTTCAGTTCATCAGCCGTGATATCCACACCAATTTCTGTATTGGTCACAAAGTCAATGCCTTCTTGTCTTAAAAGTTTGACTCTACGCTCAACGACTTCTTTGTCGAGCTTCATATTCGGAATACCATAAGTGAGCAGTCCGCCTAGACGATCAGATCGTTCAAACACGGTTACAGCGTGTCCTGCTTGGTTTAGTTGGTCTGCACTTGCCAGTCCTGCTGGTCCTGATCCGACAATGGCAACCTTTTTCCCTGTACGGCTTGAAGGAATTCTTGGTGTAATCCAGCCATTTTCAAAACCTTTATCAATGATCGTCCGTTCGATATTTTTAATCGATACTGCTGGATCATTGATCGCGACGGTACATGAGCCTTCACAAGGTGCTGGACATACTCTTCCAGTAAATTCAGGGAAATTGTTCGTTTTTTGTAGTCTTTCAAGCGCTTCTTTCCATCTGCCCCGGTAGACAAGGTCATTCCATTCTGGAATTAAATTGTAGATCGGGCAGCCAGAAACGCCGCCCCTGATCTCCATCCCAATTTGACAAAACGGTGTTCCGCAATCCATACATCTAGCACCCTGCTGTTTCAATACCTCATCTGTATAAGGAGCTGAATATTCTTTCCAGTCATTTTGACGAGTGAGAGGGTCACGTTCATTTGGCTTTTCTCTTTTATAATCCATAAAACCTGTTGCTTTGCCCATTGTCCTCTCCCCTTTCTTAATGAGCGACGGCTGCTTTTTGCCCGTTTGCCGTTTCTTTATTTTTCGGTTTTGTGTTTGCTTCAAATGCGAACATAACAGCTTCCTCGTGGCTGAGGCCTGCTTGTTTTTGTTCCTCAATGCTTTGAAGCATCATTTTGTAATTTCTCGGAATGATCTTAATGAATTGATTCTTTTCTTGTGCCCAGTTCTCTAGAAGCGCTGCTGCTTTTGAGCTGTTTGTATAATCAAGGTGTTCCTGAATCATTTGCTTCACTTCTTGTTCTTCTTCGTGATCTGTGAGTTTTTCAAACATGATCATTTCCATGTTACACATTCTTTTGAACTGTTTTGCATCGGATGTATGCACATAAGCGATACCGCCAGACATCCCTGCGCCAAAGTTCTTCCCAACGTCACCTAAAATGACAACACGTCCGCCAGTCATGTATTCACAGCCGTGATCACCGATTCCTTCAACGACCACATTGACACCTGAATTACGAACGGCAAATCGTTCACCTGCACGACCGTTAATATACGCTTTTCCGCTTGTCGCGCCGTAAAATGCAACGTTACCGACAATCACGTTCTCATGTCCATTTTGTACAAAGTGATCAGATGTTTTGACAGCAATTTTGCCTCCAGAGAGTCCTTTGCCGATATAGTCATTTGAGTCACCTGTTAAATATAAAGACATCCCCTTTGGAACAAATGCGCCGAAGCTTTGTCCAGCTGAACCAGTGAACCGAAGTGTGATCGTATCCTCTGGCAGACCTTCTTCTCCGTAGCGCTTAGACACTTCACTGCCCGTAATCGTTCCAGCTACACGGTGAATGTTGCGAATGTTTAGTGACAGATCAACCGGTGTTTGATGATCGAGCGCTTCCTGTACATAAGGGAGAATCTCATTCATATCCAGTGATTCATCAATTTTATGATTTTGCGGCGTTCTGAATGTGCGTGGTCCCTCTGGCTGATATAGCAGGGTTTCAAGGTTCAGCTGTCCTGCTTTCCAGTGTGCTTTTGCTCTTTCACTTACTGATAAGACATCCGTACGCCCAATCAATTCATCCATTGATGTAAAGCCAAGTTCAGCTAAAATTTCTCTTACTTCCTCTGCAATAAACATCATGAAGTTGACAATGTGATCAGGGTCACCCATGAATTTTTTGCGAAGTTCTGGGTTTTGAGTAGCGACTCCGACTGGGCAAGTATCTAAATGACATGCTCTCATCATGACGCATCCTAATACGACAAGTGGAGCTGTCGCAAAGCCGTATTCTTCTGCTCCTAAAATCGCAGCCATGACAACGTCGCGTCCTGTCATTAATTTGCCATCCGTTTCAAGAACGACTCGCTCTCGAAGGCCGTTTAAGACAAGGGTTTGATGCGCTTCTGCCAATCCAAGCTCCCAAGGAAGTCCTGTATGTTTAATACTTGTTTTCGGAGAAGCTCCAGTACCGCCATCATATCCACTAATTACGATGACATCCGCTGTCCCTTTTGCTACACCTGCTGCAATCGTACCAACGCCAGCTTTAGAAACTAACTTGACACTGATGCGTGCATCACGGTTTGCATTTTTCAAATCATGGATCAATTGAGCCAAATCCTCGATTGAGTAGATATCATGGTGAGGCGGTGGTGAGATTAGGCCAACACCTGGCGTAGAACCACGTACGTCTGCGACCCAAGGATATACTTTATTCCCTGGCAGTTGTCCGCCTTCTCCCGGCTTTGCACCTTGCGCCATTTTAATTTGCAGTTCATCTGCATTGACTAAATAATGACTTTTCACGCCAAAGCGGCCAGAAGCAATCTGTTTAATTGCACTTCTGCGATCATCCCCGTGCTCATCTACTGTGAAGCGTGCAGGGTCTTCCCCGCCTTCTCCGCTGTTGCTTTTGCCGCCAATTCGGTTCATCGCAATCGCCAGTGCTTCATGCGCTTCTTTACTTAGTGAACCAAATGACATCGCACCTGTCTTAAAGCGCCGTACAATGGATTCAGCAGATTCAACTTCTTCTAGACGAACTGGCTTTTGTTTTGAACGAAAAGCAAATAGATTTCTAAGGAAACCAATTCGTTCTTCATCCGCCGCCTTCGTATATTGCTTAAATAAATCATAATCTTCGTTGCGGCATGCCCACTGAAGGGTATGAATGGTTTTTGGGTTAAAGGCATGATGCTCTCCATTTTTTCTCCACTGGAATTCACTGCCTGATTCTAGCGTTTGATCAGTTGATGCCTGATACCCAGCCTCATGACGAAGCTTTGCTTCACTTGCAATGGTGTCAAGATCAATACCGCCTAGCTGAGAAGCTGTTCCTGTGAAATACGCCTGGATGACATCTTCACTAATGCCGACTGCTTCAAAAATTTGTGCGCCTCGATAGCTTTGGACAGTGGAAATTCCCACTTTAGACATTACTTTAACTACGCCCTCAGTCACACTTTTCCCAAACTTTGTGACAGCTTCATCAAAGCTAATCGCAATCGCTTCTTCAGCAATAAGCTGTTTGTATGTTTCGTAAACGAGGTACGGATGGATCGCATCTGCACCGTAGCCAATCAGTGCGGCAAAATGATGAACCTCTCTTACTTCTCCAGATTCGACGATTAAGCTCACCTTTGTTCGTAAGCCTTGACGCACAAGATGCTGATGAAGTGCACTCAATGCAAGAAGTGGTGGAATCGGCACTTTTTCTTCCGTCATGTCACGATCGGAAAGAATTAATAAAGATACCCCTTCACGAATGGCTTTTTCTGCCTCTTCAAACATCGCATCAAGACCTCGTTTTAGGTCATCAGTGAAAAGTGTATGAATCGTTTTGCTTTTAAAGGCGTTATGAACAATTGTTTTCAAGCCGTTGAACTGCCCGCTTGTTAAAACAGGTGTATAAAGTTTAATTCTTCGGCATGAATATTCATTTGGATGTAAAATATCTCCTTCTGCACCTAACCAAGTCATGGTCGATGTAACAAGCTGCTCACGAATGGCATCAATCGGCGGATTCGTAACTTGAGCAAACAGCTGTTTGAAATAAGAAAACAGCGACTGTGCACGATCTGATAACACAGCAAGCGGTGTATCACTTCCCATTGAGCCAATTGGGTCCTTTCCTTCTTCGAGTAAAGGAATTAAATACTTTTGAATGTCTTCGTACGTATAATGGAAAGCACGCTGACGCGTTAACAAATCACTCATTATACTAGAATTTTCTGAATTTTCTTCAGAGCGATTGACGTGAACCATTTCTTCATCGAGCCATTTTTGATAAGGAAGTTCATTCGCAATCGAAGATTTCACTTCTTCATCAGAAATAATGCGTCCTTCTTCTAAATCGATTAACAGCATTTTACCTGGTTCAAGACGGTCTTTATACTTCACATCTTCTTCATTCGTGTCGATGACGCCGACTTCAGATGAGAAAATGATATGATCGTCATTTGTCACATAGTATCTCGCAGGTCTTAATCCGTTACGGTCTAAGATGGCGCCGATTTGTTTACCATCCGTAAACGAAATCGCTGTTGGGCCATCCCATGGCTCCATTAACGAACTATGGTATTCATAAAATGCCCGTTTCTCTTTTGACATGTGCGTATTCTCCGTCCACGGCTCAGGAATCAGCATCATCGCTGTATGAGCAGGAGTACGCCCTGCAAGGACGAAAAATTCAAAGGCATTGTCTAAAATGGATGAATCACTTCCGTCTGCATTCAGCACTGGCAAAATCTTGTCTAGATCTTCTCCGAAGGCTTCAGACACGAATTGTTGTTCTCTTGCTCTCATCCAATTGATGTTTCCTCTTAATGTGTTAATTTCTCCGTTATGAATTAAGTAACGGTTTGGATGCGCTCGTTCCCATGTCGGGAATGTATTTGTACTAAATCTTGAATGAACGAGTGAAAATGCAGAAACAAATGTTTCATCCTGTAGATCAAGATAAAAAGCATCAACTTGATCTGATGTTAAAAGCCCCTTATATACAATGGTTTGACTCGACAGGCTGACAAAGTAAAATTGTTTTTCCTCTGCTGTTCCCCAATTTTCAGCCTGCTTACGGATGACATATAATTTTCGTTCAAATGACAAACGGTCTGTTACGTTGTCGTTTGCTCCGATGAACACCTGCCGGACAACCGGACAGCTCTTCGCTGCAACCGTTCCAATTTTCCCAGCATCAACAGGAACCGTTCTCCAGCCAATTAATGTTTGCCCTTCTTGTTTAATGAAGCCGTTGATCTTTTGTTCGATCGCTTGACGCGTTTTGGCATCATCATCTTTTGAAAAGAACACCATTCCTACCCCGTAACGGCCCTTTTCAGGAAGTGCAAAGTCTTGACAGTTCTTTCTAAAAAAAGCGTCTGGCAGTTGTACCATTAAACCGGCACCATCACCTGTATACGGATCACTGCCTTGCCCGCCGCGGTGATCAAGCTGGCACAGCATTTGCAATCCCTTTTTGACGATGCTATGTGTCGCCTCCCCTTTTAAATGGGCGTACAGTCCGATTCCACATGCATCATGTTCAAATTCAGGACGGTAGAGACCTTGTGGTTGTGGTAGTTGATTATAAGTCATCGTTTCTCTCCCCCGTTTAAAAGATCCGTTTTTTCACAGTAATAAAATCTCACAAACTCTGTAACTTATTTTAAGTTTTCAAATTAATATAAACAATATATAATTTAGATCAAAACAATCTCTTTTTGAGATAGATGGGTGTGAAGTGCAAAAATGGAGCTTCGTCAATTACGTTATTTTGTAGAAGTTGCTGACCGTGAACACGTGTCAGAAGCGGCTGAAAACTTACACGTTGCCCAATCTGCCATCAGCCGGCAGATTGCCAATTTAGAAGAAGAACTTGGAGTGGCTTTATTCGAACGAGAAGGACGAAATATCAAATTAACGAAAATCGGCAGACAATTTTTAGACCATGTCAGAACCGCCCTAAAAGCGATAGATTACGCCAAAGAACAAATTGATGAATACTTAGACCCCCACAAAGGGACAGTGAACATTGGATTTCCTACAAGTCTAGCAAGCCAAGTGCTCCCTTCTGTCATTTCCGCATTTAAGCTGGAATATCCAGAGGTCGATTTTTTACTTCGTCAAGGATCCTATAAGTTTCTCATTGAAGCCGTTAAAAATCGTGATATCGATCTTGCCTTTTTAGGACCTGTACCGACAAACGATTCTCAAATAGAAGGAAATATTTTGTTTTCTGAAAGCATTTATGCCCTTTTACCGGTTAGCCACCCCTTTAGCGGACAAAGGAGCATTCATTTAAGTGATTTAAGAAAGGATCATTTCGTGTTATTTCCCGAAGGGTATGTGCTGAGACAAATTGCGGTTGATGCTTGCAAGCAGGCAGGCTATGAGCCTACCATTTCATCTGAAGGAGAAGATTTGGATGCGATTAAAGGTCTCGTATCGGCAGGTATGGGTGTTACCTTATTACCCGAAAGTGCCTTTTATGAAACAACACCGCGATTTACAGTGAAAATTCCGATCGATTTTCCTCAAGTGAGAAGAACGGTTGGCATTATTGCATCTAAAACGCGAGAAATGTCTCCTTCTGCCCATGATTTTTATGTGTTTGTGAAGGATTTCTTTTCTAAAATTGAACAATATAAATAATTCACTAAAACAAGACATTTCATTTGTAGAAATAATCCCTCTTTGTATATGATGAGTTACAGAACAACAGACTATATGGAAGAAAGGTAATCGTATGAAATCAATTTTATCGTTTTTAAAGCCCTATCGGCTATCCGTTGTGTCCATTGTGATTCTCACCTTTTTAAGCAGTATGCTCCAGCTGTATTTACCAACTTTGACAGCAGATATCGTTGATGTCGGGATCGTCCAAGGAGATGTCGCTTATATATGGAAGGTTGGGGGCTGGATGGTGGCTTGTTCTTTACTTGCCATCTTACTCACAATTTGGAAGTCCTACTTGTCATCTAAGACGGCTCTAGGCTTCGGGCGTGATATGAGAAGACAGCTATTTGTGCATGTCGAACAATTTTCATTAGAAGAATTTCAAAAAATCGGGACATCTTCCTTTATTACAAGATCCACAAATGATGTGAAACAAGTTCAAGATGTCACGATCATGATCTTACAAATGATGACACGGGCGCCTCTTATGCTCGTTGGTGGAATTATTTTGGCTATATCTAGAGATGCTGTGTTATCTCTCATCTTTTTAGCAGCTCTCCCCCTTCTTGGCGGGTTCATTTATTTGGTGTCAAGAAAAGCGATCCCCCTCTTTGGACAGCTTCAGAAAAAAACGGACCGGCTGAACTTGATTATGAGAGAGTCGCTTTCAGGCATTCGAGTCATTCGTGCGTTTAACCGAGTAGATGACGAAAAGGAACGTTTTCAAAAAGCCAATACATCGTATAAGGATACTGGCCTTAAGGTCAATCGATTAATGGCGTACTTGTTCCCTTTTATGCTCATTATCATGAACTTCACGAATATCGGCATTGTCTGGATTGGCGCTAATCGGATTGATGCCGGACAGATGGAAGTCGGGAATCTGATCGCCTTCATTCAATATGCGATGATGATTTTAATGGCACTCATTATGCTGTCTATGAGTTTTATTATGGTGCCTAGAGCTCAGGCATCAGCTAAACGGATGAATGAAGTGTTAAATCTAGAACCAAAAATTAAAGACAAAAAAGAGACTGTCACTAAATTTGATCAGCCAGCCCAGTCCATTCGCTTTGAGAATGTGTCATTTTATTATTCAAATGCTGAAAAACCAGCCGTTCAAGACATGACGTTTGAAGCCAAAAAGGGTGAAACGACGGCGATCATTGGCAGTACAGGTTCCGGGAAAACGACCCTTCTTCAGCTGATGACACGTTTTTATGAAGCAACAGAAGGAAAAATTACATTAGATGGTGTCGATATTAGAGAATTGCCTCAAGAGAAACTGAGAAGTCAGATGGGTTATGTTTCTCAAAAAGCCATTTTATTTAGCGGAACCATTGCTGATAATGTGCGCTTTGGCAAACGAGATGCTACAGATGACGAGATTTGGCAGGCACTGCGGACAGCACAGGCCGAAGAATTTGTTTTGCAAAAAGATGGCGGAATTCACGCAGAGATAGACCAAGGGGGTTCGAATCTCTCTGGCGGTCAAAAACAACGTCTTTCGATCGCAAGAGCACTCGTAAGAAAACCTGCATTCTACCTGTTTGACGATAGCTTCTCTGCCCTTGATTACAAAACGGATGCAAAACTTCGGTCAGCGCTAGAAGCTGAAAAAGAGCATGCTGCTTTGATTATTGTGGCTCAAAGAATCAGCACAGTGAAGCATAGCGATAAAATCATTGTGTTAGATGATGGAAAAATAGCAGGTATCGGTACACATGAACAGTTACTGAAAGATAACCTTGTCTATCAAGAGATCGTCGCATCACAGGAAGGTCAGGAGGTGGAGCAAGGATGAGTAAAAAAATGTCTTCTGGAATGGGACATAAAGGCGGTCACCCAAGGGGCCCAGTACAAAAACCAAAGGAATTTAAAAAAACACTTCTTCGTTTAACGGGCTATTTAAAACCGAGAAAATTTCAGCTGATCATTGTCCTGATTGCAGCGATCGGTTCAACCGTTTTTAATGTCGTCAGTCCAAAATTACTTGGGGATGCCACCTCTTCCCTATTTGAAAGTTTTACACAAGGAACTGGCGTTCAATTCGATGTCATTTCACGCATTTTATTGTTGCTTGTTCTATTATATGTCGTGGCTTCTCTCTTCTCATTCGTGCAGCAATATGTAATGGCGGGTGTCTCGCAGCAGACCATTGCTGAATTAAGGCAAGAAGCAAATGACAAGCTCACACGTCTCCCCCTTCGTTATTTTGATAAAACAACACACGGAGACACGCTGAGCCGGGTGATGAACGACATTGATAATATTAATACTTCTTTACAGCAGGCACTCACGCAAGTGATTACATCTGTTATTACAGTCATTGGGATTGTCGTCATGATGCTTTTCATCAGTCCGCTGCTGACGCTGCTTGTTTGTTTGACGCTACCTCTTAGTTTGTTTGCGATTCGAGGCATTACATCATTTTCGCAAAAGCATTTTAAAGCACAGCAAAAAGAACTAGGGATGATCAATGGACATATTAATGAAATGTTTACAGGACATCAGACAGTGCGCGCGTATGGCTATGAAAAGAAAGCCATTGATACATTTGATCAATTAAACGAAAAGCTGTATGAATCCTCAAGAAAAGCACAATTTATCTCCGGCTTAATGATGCCGATGATGACCTTTATTGGGAACCTTGGCTATGTGGCGGTAAGTGTTGCTGGCGGAATTCTTGTCATTAACGGGAATATTCGTGTTGGGGATGTGCAGGCATTTATCCAATACACTCAGCAAATGTCGCAGCCGCTTGTGCAAGCATCCAGTGTTGCAAACTTAGTTCAATCTGCTATCGCTTCTGCTGAACGGGTGTTTGAGATTTTGGATGAGGAAGAAGAACATGCGGAAGAAGATGCAGCGATTGATCTTGAATCTCTTACCGGAGATGTGGCCTTTGAGCAAGTTCACTTCGGTTATGAGAAAGATCAATCCATTATTAAAGATTTGAATTTACATGTCCAAGAAGGACAAACGGTGGCCATTGTTGGGCCAACAGGCGCTGGAAAAACAACGATTATTAATCTGTTAATGCGCTTTTACGAGCTAGATCAAGGCTCTATTCGCATTGGCGGCGTAAAAACCACCGACCTCAGCCGAGAGCAAGTACGTGACTTATTTGCGATGGTTCTTCAGGATACATGGCTCTTTGAAGGCACAATTTATGACAACATCGCATATGGCAGACCAAATGTTTCAAAAGAGGATGTGTTGAAGGCCGCTAAACATGCCTATGCAGACGATTTCATCCGCACCCTTCCAGATGGATATGACACACTCTTAACGGAAGATGCAGGCAACCTCTCACAAGGTCAGCGTCAACTGTTAACCATCGCCCGTGCCATCTTATCTGATCCGAAGATATTAATCTTAGATGAAGCAACAAGCAGTGTCGATACACGGACAGAGATGCATATTCAAAAAGCGATGAATGAATTAATGAACGGCAGAACAAGCTTCGTTATTGCACATCGACTTTCAACGATTAAAGATGCCGATCTCATTTTAGTTATGAAAGATGGCACGATCATTGAAAAAGGAACTCATCGTGAGCTTTTGAAAGAAAAAGGCTTTTATGCAGACCTCTATATGAGTCAATTTGCCGAAAACCAAGTCGGTTAAACAGCACCAAAAAGGATAGACAGCATGTAAAAATGCCTGTCTATCCTTTTTGTGATGCCTTAAGCTTCCCGTTTTCTGACTTTCACACTAAGTTTCGTCATGTAATCCGCTTCATTTTTAGACATCAGAGAATGAAGTAAATACTCCTCAAAGACATCTCCATCCAGTATCATATCCTCTGCTTCGATTCGATCTAATAAACGTGAATAGGCAGTCTCCATCTCTTCATATGTTCCTTGTTGATACATGACTGCATATAGACCCGCAGGCTTTTTGACTGCATCCGGCCCTTCCATTCGGCAAAACAGCCTATCAGACTGATGATAATGACGCTGCAAAAACTGCTCCTTGTTTAAAACAGAACCATTTGCCGCGGCACCTTTAATACCAATCCCTTTCAGAAATTCTCCTACAATTCGAGAAATTTCTTCTATAGGTGTGTTTGAATCAATCGGGTTTGATGTACTGAGGACGATCGGTTCTTCTGGCAGTTCTTGAAACAAGACCTCCCCTGTTTTCACTGATGATAATTCATTCGTTGTCTCGATCACACGAAAAAGAAAAGATTGAATATCCTGTAGTTTTTGGATCTCCTCCCCGACCTTTTCTGCTTGCTCAACCGCCAGGCTTTGCAATTTTTCCTGAGAAGGCTCAGTAAAGTATTGTTTTAATTGCTTGATCGGAAATTGAACAGCACGAAGAGATTGAATGGCCATGAAATGATCAAACTGTTCAAATGTATAATAACGGTACCCATTTTCCTGAACACCTGCCGGCTTAAACAAATCGATCTTATCATAATAAAGCAGTGTATCTTTTTTCACTTCAAATAATGCCGCAAATTCTCCAGTTAAAAATGTTTTTTGAACATCGTTCATCATTTTTAGGGCTCCTTTCTTGACTATGGAGTTACTCCATCCTTTATGATAACATGCAGAAACACCACATATGTGGAGAAAGGATTTACACATGAACAAAATCGCACAAGATCAAGTCACATTATCACTTGCAAATCAAGAAGACTTCCCTTTGATGAAAAAAGAACTGCAAGATGCTTTCACAGCTGGCATCATTGATGCATTTGGCGATGCAGAAGGTGGACCAATTCCTCCTGATGAGTCGATTGATGAATCTTTTTATTCGACTGAGAACCTTGTCTATCATATTTTACTAAACGGTCAAAAGGCAGGAGGCGTTGTTTTAAAAATCAACCCTCTCACACACCGCAATTCGGTGGACCTATTATACATTTCTTCATCATCTCACAGCCGCGGCATTGGTCAGGCAGCATGGAAAGCCATTGAGGCGCAATATCCAGAAACGAAGGTGTGGGAAGTTGTCACTCCTTATTTTGAAAAGCGCAACATTCATTTTTATGTGAACAAATGCGGGTTTCAGATTGTTGAGTTTTATCACTTGCACCATCCAGATCCGAGCTTGCCTCATGAGAACGATCAAGAAAATGACCCTTTAGCGCCTGAGACATTTGAATTTTTCAAATTTGAGAAAGTCATGAAAAAAGATTGTTCAAGTTCATAAAAAAACTCCCTCTTATGGGGAATTTCAGATTGTTGACAAAGGGCTAAAATGGACTTCATTTTAGCCCTTTGTCTTCTTTTTCAAGAGTTGTCAGTGCTTCAGCATCGTTTCCATGTCGTTCCCCTTTTTTCTCTCTTCTTTTCTCATACACTAAAAAAACACTACCCCAAGTTAGAAAGGTAGTGTTCGTTACATTCATTCTAGCTTCTAATCTGACCATCACCAGATAGAAGCAGCTTTGTTGTTGTCAGTGCAGGAAGTCCCATTGGCCCTCTTGCGTGCAGTTTTTGAGTAGAAATGCCAATTTCAGCGCCATATCCTAGTGCACCGCCATCTGTAAAACGTGTAGATGCGTTATGATAAACAGCGGCCGCATCGACTTCGTTTAGAAAGATTTGTGCGTTTTTTTCATCCTCTGTTACGATGGCTTCTGAATGTTTCGTTCCGTACTGATCAATGTGGTGAATGGCGTCCTCAATTGAGTCAACGACTTTCACCGCAAGATCAAGACTTAAATACTCATCTGTCCAATCCACTTCCTCCGCAGGAACCGCTTCGGAAAAGAAGGATTGAGCGTCTTGATCTCCATGCACAGTGACTTGGTGCTGAAGCAGTGCTTCATTCAATGCTGCACCATTTTCTTTCAGCCAATCGCGATGAACGATCAGAGTCTCAAGCGCATTACAAACGGCCGGACGATTTGTTTTCGCATTGATGACAATCTGAATGGCTTTTTCTACATTCGCTGTTTGATCAATAAAGATATGGCAGTTCCCTGTCCCTGTTTCAAGAACTGGAATGGTCGATTCTTCTACAACTGTTTTGATTAAAGAAGCCCCGCCTCTCGGAATTAAAACATCAATCCACTCTTTTAGATGAAACATCGCTTGAACCGATGAACGGTCTGTTTGTTCAATAAACTGTACCGCATCACGAGGGATCTTTGTTTGATCCAATGCTTCATGAATGACGCGGACGATGGCTTTGTTGGAAGAAATAGCGGAGGAACCGCCTTTTAAAATCACTGAGTTGCCTGCCTTAAGGGCAAGCCCTGCTGCATCGACAGTGACATTCGGTCTCGCTTCATAGATCATCCCGATCACGCCGAGCGGTACTCTTCGGCTTTTCACATGTAAGCCGTTCTCAAGAGTCCATTCATCCAATATTTCTCCAACAGGATCTGTTAATCTCGTCACAAGCCGCAAACTTTCCGCAAACTCATGAATTCTCTCTTCATTTAACATTAATCGATCCATTAATGCTTCAGAGAAGCCCTTTTCTTTTCCTGCCTCTAAATCCTTTTGATTTTCCTGTAAAATAAAATCACTTTGCTGTTCGAGTGTTTCTGCTATTTTCAGCAGCGCCTCATTTTTTTCCTCTGTTTGAAGTAAACCTAGTTTTTTTGATACGTGCTTTGCTTTTTTCGCTTTTTCTTTGACCGTTGTGACAACTTCAGCTGTCAGTGTCATGAAATTCCTCCCTTATAATTAGCAAACTGGTATTGATAAATCTAAATGACAAACAAATGCTTCAAGATCTACGACATGCACCACTTCATCCTGTAGCAAGTCACCGTTCAGTGCGAGTTCGTCGGACGCATAATTGACAATGCCAAGCCCTATTTCTCTTTCATCTTGATCTAAAATACGGACAACATCGCCTTTTTTAAACGAACCCTTTACATCGACTATGCCGTCAGAATCCAGACTTTTCTCACGATGCATGAGAAGCTCCTGTGTTTTCTCTTGAACAACGATTTCGCCTTTTGGGCCAGAATGAAAAGCAATCCACTGTTTTTTATAATTCAGCGGCGCTAAATTTTCGTCAGCTGTAAAATAAGTGCCGTCCTCTGTCCCATTAATGGCTTTGTCTAAAATGTGAGGCGTATCGGCTTTTCCCAAAAAGCCATTGATGCCTGCGGCCATTGAAATTTTAAAAGCATCGAGTTTTGATTTCATTCCGCCTGTGCCAACGCTGCTTCCCGCATCTCCAGCGGCTGCTTCGATGTCTTCTGTGATTTCTGTGACTTCTAGAATTCTCTTCGCATTCGGGTTTGTATGAGGGTTATCTTCATACAAGCCGTCAATATCAGATAAAATAGCGAGGAAATTCGCATCAATCAGTCCAGCTACTTTTGCAGACAATGTATCATTATCTCCAAACTTCAAACGATTGATCGTCACTGTATCATTTTCATTAATAATCGGGATGATCCCTCGATCTAATAACACATTCATTGTATTTCGCACATTTTGATAGCGCGTTTCATCTGAAAAATCGCTTCTTGTAATTAATAGCTGTGAAGCAATATAACCGTGCGATAAAAATAAAGTAGAATATGACTCCATTAAAAGCCCTTGCCCTATTGAGGCAGACGCCTGTTTTTCTGGCAGTGTTTTCGGTCTATCAATAAATCCTAATTTTCGGTAACCAGCTGCAACCGCACCAGATGAGACCAAAATGACTTCGTGTCCTTCATCTTTGAGTTTTACAATTTGATTGACGAGGTTTTCTAGTTTTTTTAAACTAATCTCACCTTGAAAGCTAGTAAGAGAGCTGCTTCCGATTTTCACAACAATTCGTTTTCTCTCTTTATCTGCGTACACCTTATCACTCCTGTATTGAGGCTCTATTTATATCGTTACTTTTTGTTTTTGCTGTTCACTTATTTCTTTTGATCGATTGGCGGCATGTTTGACGGCCTGTTTGATGGCTTCTCCTCCGCCAAAATCATCTAATGCATCTAGTCCTGCAGCAGTTGTTCCATTAGGTGACGTAATTTTTTCTCTGAGGACAGAAGGATTTTCAGCTGTTTCTTGCAGCATCTTCGCTGCACCGAGAAGTGTCTGTGTACCGATTTGACGGGACATTTCTTTTGATAAGCCAGCTTCTTCTCCAGCCTCTTCGATTCTTTCCATTAAGAAATAAAAATAAGCTGGACCACTTCCGGCAATTCCTGTGAAAATATCCATTTGCTCTTCCTGAATGGTATACACTTCTCCCATTTCAGATAAAAGAGCCCGACTCATGCTTACATGTTCATTTTTCACATCACGTCCAGCAGATAAAGCGGTCGCCGACGCCCCAATCGTACTTGACGTATTTGGCATTACTCGCATAACAGGCTGCCCTTCATGCAGCATGTCTTCAATATACGATGATTTCACACCTGCAAGTACAGACAGGATGAGCTGATCTTTCTGAATATGAGGTTTTAATGATTCAAGTGCTGTTTCAGCATCCTTTGGCTTCATTGCCAGGATCAACATATCCATTTCTTCAAAAGGAAATGAATCCATTGTGGCTGTTTGGATTCCGTAGCGTTTCGTTAGTTCGTTTAATCGCTGCTTATTTTGCTTGTTTGTTGCGTAAATTTGGCTGAGAGGCATCTGACCTGATCGCACAATACCTGCAATCATTCCTTCCGCCATAGAACCTGCTCCAATGAAAGCAACTTTCTTTTGATCAATGATATTGATCCTCTCCCTTGTTCGCTTTTTGTTCGTGTTTTTCGCACGTTAGTTATCGTAACATGATGAGAAATCGTGTCAAGAAAGAGCCAGCGCTTTTCAAAAGTCCCGAATACACGCTGAACAGCTTGCGGTATGTATGTTAGCCGTGTTTTTTAAAATCATCAATTTAGATCAAAAGAACTATACAAATTTGAATCATAGTACCCTTTCGTTCGACTGAATTCACCATTTTATTTTTGGTTTCGGTGACTTCAATTCTAGTTTTTAGAAAGCGCTATCATTTTGATGACTTTCTATTTTCCTATAGGATGAATGTGTTTGAATCTTTCGATTAGACTATTGACATATTTTAGAAAACATGTCCGTTGAAATGCGTTTTTCGTGGTGATACCGTGAAAGGGAATCAAGAGAAAAAGGAGCGTTCATAATGAAAGTAAAAGAAAATTACGTCAATGTCATCCCAATGAAAGAAATCCGATCTACAGATGACCTTCTTTTCCCATTCCCTATCTACAATGAATTAAGATCGCAGGGTGATATTCGATACGATGAAACGAGAAAGTGCTGGGATCTCTTTCGATATGCTGATATTCAGTCCGTTCTGAAGCAGCCAAAAGTATTTTCATCACAGCGAGGAAGAAGTACATCTAAAACGAGTATTTTAACAATGGACCCTCCAAAACATACCAAAATGAGAGCACTCGTCAATAAAGCCTTCACGCCAAAAGCGATCAAACAAATAGAAGAAAAGATCAAAGACTTGACCCATGATCTATTACATCAAGTAAAGGATCAACGGACCTTCGATATTGTCCAAGATCTTGCCGCTCCCCTACCTGTCATGATCATCGCCGAGCTTCTCGGGGCAGAAGTGAAAGACAGAGAGCTGATCAAAAAACATTCAGATGCTCTAGTTGCAGGAGCCAAAGATGATTCAAAAGAAGCTGTTCAAGCCGTTGTCGACATGCAAAAACAAGCAGAAAAAGAGCTGTCAGCGTACTTTGCTCATTTGATCCAAAAACGAAAAGAAACGCCAGCCGATGATTTAATCTCCCTTCTCATCCAAGCGGAAATTGACGGTGAGCGTTTATCAGAAAATGAACTGCTTGGCTTTTGTATACTCTTACTCGTTGCTGGTAATGAAACAACGACGAATTTAATTACAAATGCCGTACGACTTTTAACAGAGCAGCCGCATATCGCCGAATCAGTGCGGCAAGACCTGTCTCTCATTCCTCAATTGACGGAGGAAACGCTGCGCTATTATCCGCCTGTTCAAGCGATTGGGCGAGTTGCAGCAGAGGATGTTCAGATTGCCGGTTCTCACATTGAAAAAGGAGACTATCTCATCAGCTGGGTGGCATCTGCGAATCGTGATGAACGGAAGTTTGACGATCCAGATACGTTTCGTCTTGACAGAAAATCAAATCCGCATTTGAGCTTTGGCTTCGGCATCCATTTTTGTCTTGGTGCTCCTCTCGCCCGGCTTGAGGCTCATCTAGCACTTGAGATTTTACTCCGTACGTTTCGAGAAATCACCTGTGCGGCAGATCAGCTGAAACCGATTCAAAGCACGTTTGTGTTTGGGGTCAAAGAATTCCCTGTGCAGGTCACCCGTTTTTAAAAGTCCCTTTCATTAGGGGCTTTTTTTCATATGCTTATCCTTACCTTCCTCGTCTGAACATGCTAAAATAAAATCCATATGTACAGTGATCACGGAATTCGGAAAGGAAGCTAAACGTATGACCGATTACACAGCAATGAAAGACGGAATATTCAAATCAGTTTGTTCGTTAGATTGCCCTGATCAGTGCGGTCTTTTAATACATAAAGAGAACGGAAAGATCGTTAAAGTTCAAGGAGATCCAGATCATCCAGTCACTCAAGGAAACATTTGCAATAAAGTGCGGAATGTCACAGCTCGTTTATATGATGAAAAACGTCTGACAACACCATTAAAACGTGTAGGTCAAAAAGGTGACCGGCAGTTTGCACCAATTACGTGGGAAGAAGCGATTGAAACCATTCGTCAAAAATGGACAAAGCTGATCGAAGAAAAAGGACCAGAAAGCATTTTGCCTTACAGCTTCTATGGGAATATGGGGAATCTTAATGCAGAAGGAATGGACCGCCGCTTTTTCTATCGACTTGGCTCAAGTCAGCTAGACCGAACCATTTGTCAGTCAGCCGGAACAACAGGCTATAAATATACAATGGGCGCAAGCATCGGGACAGACCCAGAAGAAACCATTCATACGAAACTATTTATCTTTTGGGGCATCAATGCGGTTTCAACCAATATGCATCAAATCACGTTGGCACAAAAAGCTCGAAAGCAAGGGGCTAAAATTGTCGTCATTGATGTACACAAAAACCAAACGGGCCGGATGGCAGATTGGTTCATTCCGCTTCGCCCTGGCACTGACAGTGCGCTAGCTCTTGGGATCATGCATGTCCTTTTTAAAGAAGACCGCACAGATGCGTCATTTTTAGAGACTTACACGGTCGGTCACAATGAACTTCGCGAGCATGTGAAGCAGTACGATCCAGAAACAGTCGAACAGATCACGGGTGTCCCAAAAGAAGACATCATCACACTTGCGAGAATGTACGCAGAGACATCGCCATCTCTCATTCGTATTGGCAATGGGCTACAGCATCACGATAATGGCGGCATGAGTATTCGAACCATCTCCTGTCTCCCTGCCCTCACCGGTCAATGGCTGCACAAAGGCGGCGGTGCGATGAAATCGAACTCTTCTTTTCTTAGTTATAATGAAACCGCTCTTCAGCGACCGGAATTATTAAAGGAACGCGAACCTAGAACATTTAATATGAATCAGCTGGGCAGCGTGCTAACGAACGCAGAACCTTCTATTGATTCTCTTTTTGTCTACTCTTGCAACCCGGCTGTTGTGACACCTGAAGCAAATAAAGTAAGAGACGGTTTAATGCGGGAAGACTTATTTACGGTTGTCCATGACTTGTTCATGACAGAGACAGCCACTTATGCGGATATTGTTCTGCCAGCTACATCTGCCTTTGAAAACGAGGATTTTTATACTTCTTACTGGCATCATTACATTCAAATTCAAGAACCTGTTATAGAACGTTATGGAGAAAGCAAATCAAACACAGAAGTGTTTCGTCTTTTGGCTCATGCGATGGGCTTTGAAGATGAAGCCTTTAAAGACACAGATGCGGAACTAATGGAACAAGCTCTTCATCATCCTGAAAATCCGCATTATGAAAACATTTCATATCAAGCGTTAAAAGAGAAAAAGTGGATCAAAGCAAAACGAGGGCCTTTCGAAGATTTAAAGCTCCCTACCCCAAGCGGGAAAATTGAGCTTTACTCTGAACAAATGAAAAAAGATGGATATCCAGCCCTTCCAACCTATGTACCTTTATTCAAGGAAAGTGATTATCCACTAACGTTTATACCGGGACCAAACCATAATTTTCTTAATTCCACCTTCTCTCTTCATGAGAAGCATCAAAAGCTAGAGAAATTTCCGAAGCTTCATATGAATGAACAAGATGCAAAAGAAAGACAGATTGAAGATGGGGACATGGTTCGTGTGCTGAATGATCGAGGAGAATGCGAGCTGATCGTGTCAGTCGGACAAAATGTGTTATCTGGTGTTGTTGTCAGCCAGGGATTATGGGCAGACCAAAAAGGCAAAAAACATTTGGTGAATGGCCTCACACCTGATCGTTTGGCAGATATGGGCGGTGGTGCGACGTTCTTTTCCGGCAGAGTCGAAGTTGAAAAATTATGATAGAAAGAGCCAGGAGTTTTGCTCCCGGCTCTTTTCTTTGACTTTTTTAGTTGCCAATAAACAGCTGATTGGTCATCACATTTGCACTTCCGCTGCTTTGGTAGCCTTCTACAGTAAATGCCGTTTCATACATCTTCCCCATTGGCATCCCTAAACTTTCCCATTTTCTAAAATGCGCACTGACGGAGACCGTTCCACTTGTACGTTTCGTTTGACGTACACTCCAATATTGCTTGAAGGTTGCGATCCCGATAATGGAAGGCTGATTGACACGGGTTGTTTCATAAATGTCATATGTGCCTCCATCAGCATAAAATGATCCTTTATACGCTCCTGTTGGACGATATGTGCCCCATGAATCAACAATGTAGTATTCTGCTAATGGAGATTGTGTCCAGCCATAGACACATAGATAGGAATTCCCGCCTGGGTTAAAACTTGCGTTGTAATTGATGGAGATGTTGCCAAGCTGATGGTGAGTTCTAGTGGAATCAAACTTTTTCCCTTTTCTAAATAAAGCATTTCCGATATTGTTCCAGCCTGCACTAAATGCCCCGCCGTTATTGAGTGTCATCGAGGTGTTTCCATAATCCTTCCATAATTCATAATCGTACCCGCTATGGTTACCCATTTCATTATTCGTAATGGTTCTCGCATGGGCTGGTACAGCCGTCAGAATAAGCGTCAGTCCAATACACATCACAAACAACAGTCTTAATTTTCTCAAATTCATCGTCCATTCCTCTCCTTTTTCATCCTTTTAATTCTGTCATCTCTAAGATGAAATGAATTCATCACCTCCTTTCATGCCCCTACTCACTACTAGATTATCGATACTGTGCTAGACCCGCATGAATGTCTCTTGTGTTTGTATAAATGCTTTGATACAAACGAAAGAGATGATCATATACATCGACATGCTGTTGATTTGGTGTCAATACGGCTGCTTGATGGATAAACTGATCCGCGCACGCCTCAAGTGACTCGTACCAGCCGCATCCAACTGCTGCAAGCATCGCTGCACCTAACGCGGGCCCTTGCTCATTTTCAAGCTGTATCACCTCAGCTTGAAAAATGTCTGCCTGCATTTGAAGCCATGTATGACTTCTCGCACCTCCACCAATAGACACGATGGAATCAATGCTTTTTCCCGCGTGCCTGAATAAAGCGATCGATTCATTTAATGAAAAAGTGATTCCTTCAAGCACAGCTCTAACCATATGCGCTTTTTCATGCCTGCTGTCTAATCCAATGAAGCTTCCACGAATGACTGAATCTGCATGAGGCGTTCTTTCCCCAACTAAATATGGCGTAAATAGCAATCCATTTGCGCCAGGCGCTATATCCTTTACTCCGGCTAAAAGGTCTTTAAACGAATCATTTGGAGCAAGTAAAGATTTAATCCAATCGAGGCTATAACCTGCTGATAAAGTGACTCCCATTGTATAAAAAGCGTCTTTTTTTGCATGATGGAATAAATGCAAGTTTCCATTCAGCTCTCTGTTATGATTTTCTTCATAGGAAAGAATGACACCTGATGTGCCAATGCTGCATAATGTGTGACCTGATGATAAAATGCCGGCGCCAATGGCACCGCAAGCATTATCTGCTCCACCCGCAAAAACCTTCACCTCTTCTGTCATCCCGGTTTCCTTTGCGATCTGCGGCAAGAGTGTTCCAACCTCCGCCTCCGATGAAACGAGTGGCGGGCAAATACGAAGCGGAATATCAAAGGTTTGACAAATCTCCTCACTCCATGTTTGTTCTCCCATATCCAACAGTAACGTACCAGCCGCATCAGAATAGTCCATATGAATAGCGCCGGTTAATCGATATCTGACATAATCTTTTGGAAGTAAAAACAAATGGATTCGTTGATCAATTTCTGGTTCGTGTTCCTTTACCCATAACAACTTTGGCAGTGTAAATCCTTCTAACACCTGATTTTTTGTGATCGCTTGCAGCCTGCCTCCTAGCTTTTCTGTCATGCGCACGCATTGCGGTGTTGTTCTTGTGTCATTCCACAAGATGGCAGGCCTGAGCACCTGAAGGGATTCATCCAATAAAACAAGTCCGTGCATTTGTCCAGAAAAACTGATGCCTTCTACTTGCCTTGACTGAACAGGCTTTCTCTCCATAAGTTCTGTCATCGCGGCCATCGTCTGCTCTACCCAGTCTTCAGGATTTTGCTCACAATAACCTGGTTTGCTTTGAATGAGGCGGTAAGATTTAGTCGTCTCACAGCATACCTTCCCGCTCTCATCTACTAATATCGCTTTGACTCCGCTCGTTCCAAGATCAATTCCCATCACATACTTCATGTGTTCACTCCTTCAAAACATCCGCCCGCTCCATTAATCTTCTAACAAATATTGATTTAATCTGGCTTTCAGCTGTTCCTCTCTGCCAGATTCGTTTCTGATGAGCGGATGTTTCAGTGCATATTCTTCTAATGTATGAAAGTTTGCCGTTCCTTCTGAAATCTCCCGTCCAATTCCTTCAGAAAAACTGCGGTACCGGTGCTTGATCACATCTTCAAACACACGGTCTTCTATGAGTCTATGAGCCACCCGCAGCCCTTTTGCGAATGCATCCATCCCCGCAATATGGGCATACAGAAGATCTTCCAGTTCAAAGGAGGCTCTTCTGACTTTTGCATCAAAATTGAGACCGCCTGTTCCAAGTCCGCCATTTTGCAAAATTTCATACATGGCGAGTGTTGTGGCATATAAATCCGTTGGGAATTCATCTGTGTCCCATCCTAGAAGGGAGTTTCCTTGGTTGGCATCAACGGAACCGAGCAGTCCATGAATTCTTGCTACACGCAGCTCATGCTCAAACGTATGACCCGCTAATGTCGCATGATTGGCCTCGATATTTAATTTAAAGTGTGTATCCAATCCATATTGTTTTAAAAAGGCGATTGATGTCGCTGCATCCGTATCATATTGATGAGTTGTCGGTTCCTTCGGCTTTGGCTCAATTAAAAATTGACCTGTAAATCCAATTTCTTTTGCATAATCGACCGCCATATGCAAAAAGGTCGCCAAATGGTCAAGCTCTCTTTTCATATCTGTATTCAGCAGTGTGTCGTAACCTTCTCGTCCTCCCCAGAAAACATAATTTTCTGCGCCGAGTTCCTTTGCTGTTTCGATGCCCTTTTTCACTTGTGCAGCTGCATAGGCAAATACATCTGCATGACAGGATGTCGCTGCACCGTGAACAAATCTTGGATGCTTAAACATATTAGCCGTGTTCCATAGAAGCCGAACCCCGCTTTGCTGCATGTAATCTTTCATTCTTTCTATGATGATGTCTAACTGCTGATTGGTCTCTTGAAGCGTGTCGCCCTCTGGTGCAATATCACGGTCATGGAATGAAAAATACGGAACATCCAATAGATCAAAGAGCTGAAAGGCCACTTCCAATCTAGCTTTCGCCAAATCCATTCCACTATAAGAATCCCAAGCTCTTTTCATCGTGCCAGTTCCAAACATGTCTGTTCCATCAGCAGTCAGTGTATGCCAATAAGCGACGGAAAATCGCAGGTGGTCTTTCATTGTCTTTCCGCCAATCATTTCGCTCGGATTATAATATTTAAATGCGAATGGGTTCTTTGAATGTTTTCCTTCATATTGAATGTTGCCAATCCCCTGTAAACTACTTAACGAAGTCATATTTGATTTGACCATAAGTGATTCCCCCTATATATTCACTTAGTAAGTTGATTCAACAAACGAACAAACGAGTTTACCAACTAATCTCTTTGAATTTTCCATATTTTTTAGTTTTTTAGAAATATTTTCGTTATAATAAAATAAAAAGCATGTTTTATAGAGAATGAACTCGACAAAAAACGGCTTTTCTTCACTTAATCTAAAGACGAAACAAATGGAGTGGATACAATGGATATTGCGGATCAGAACTTTGTGAAAAAAATAAATCAAAAGCTATTGCTAAACGAAATTCTGCACCATGCACCAATTTCCAGAGCAAAATTATCTGAACGCACTGGGTTAAATAAATCGACCGTTTCTTCTCAAGTGAGTACATTAATGAAAGAACATCTTGTTTATGAAATCGGTCAAGGCGAATCTAGCGGCGGAAGAAGACCCGTGCTTCTCATGTTTAATAAACGTGCAGGTTACTCTATCGGCATTGATGTCGGTGTTGATTATATCAACGGCATTTTAACAGACCTTGAAGGGTCGATTATTCATGATGAGCAGCTCAAGCTCCCATCCAGCACACCTGATGTGACCGTCCGTATTTTAATTGAATTGATTCAGCAGTTACGTTCACACATTCCTTCTTCTCCATACGGGCTGATTGGTATAGGGATTTGTATACCAGGTCTGGTCGATGCAGATGAACAAATTGTGTTTACGCCTCATTCAAAATGGAAAAATGTCGATCTGAAAACAAGTCTCCAAGACACATTCCAAGTACCGGTTTTTATCGAGAATGAAGCAAATGCCGGTGCGTACGGTGAAAAAATCTTCGGTGCTGCTAAACATTATGACCATCTGATCTATGCAAGTATCGGCACTGGTATTGGAATAGGAATCATTATCAATCATCATTTATATAGAGGCACAAACGGTTTTTCTGGTGAAATGGGACATATGACGATTGACTTTAATGGACCGACATGTAGCTGCGGAAATCGTGGTTGCTGGGAACTGTATGCATCTGAGAAGGTACTGTTCCAATCGCTCCAAACAGATGGTCAGCCATTCACCTATCAAGATATTGAGCGGCTGGCGAAGTTAAATGATATGAAAACACTCAATGCCTTGCGTAACTTTGGCTTTTACATTGGGGTAGGTCTCACAAACGTTCTGCATACCTTCAACCCACAAGCCGTTATTTTACGAAACAAGGTCATTGAATCTGAGCAGACCGTTCTAAGTGTCATTCAAGATGAAGTATCCTCTAGAATGGATGCACAATTCAGCTCACGGGTGGAGCTGCTCCCTTCGTCATTAGGACAAAACGCACCAGCCTTAGGGATGACATCTCTTGTCACTGAAGCTTTTTTGCGTGATGTCACGCCTTCACCATAATGGAATACATGTTAAAGAGAGACAGCCTTTAGAGTGTTGTCTTTTTTTTATTCAGTTGTTTCTTCGTATCGAAAATACTTAAAATCGGCAGGCAGATGTTCGCCGCTTGTGTCTTGGCACTGCATTCCGACAAAAGCCCCTGTAAAGAACCCCCCTCCTCGAATAAAATCATCTGACAAATGGGTCGATTCAAGCGGTACATCTATTTTTTCCCACTCTTGTTGATCAAAAGAATAAGAATACGCGTACGTCTCTCTCTTAACGGTCACTTTTAAATACACATACGGAATCTCGTCTGGGATGATGATTTTTTTGATTAGCGGCTGAGAAAAGGCCAGATTTTCACACGCAGATAATTCAAGGATACGGCCAAGCGCCTCGTCATAAGTCACCTGAAGTGCAGTCCAATTTTCCGTATTATAATAATTCACAAGACCTGCCGCTTGCTGAAAGTTTTTCGGAAAGAAGGAAACCGCTGTCTCTGCTTCAAAATAAAAGCTTTGCCAGCGCCTCGCAACAAACGCTTGGGTAAATTTAGACGTTAAAGATTCCTGCCCATACAGCCTTAAATGATGAGGATTTTCCGTCACTGAACCAATCTGATCCGTAAATGGGATTCTTAATGTTTGGAAATGTCTATTTAACGATGAATCTTTAAATTCATCGACTATGTGATAGGTTGGAGAGAACTCTTTTACGCTCATCGCAGGCGCTTCAACCTCTAGAAGCCCCTCTTTTCCGCCTACCACATACGGCCAGCCATCTTTCCATTCAAGCTTTTGTATGGCTGTCTCTCTTCCTAAAGGACACCAGCCTCTTTGCTGAAAAATGGATTCCTTACTTGAATGAATTGGGCGGCCAGTCAGATGAGCCAAATACCATTCATTTGTATGCGTTTGTACAATGGAAGCATGCCCGCATTTTTGTAGTGGATGGCTAGGCGCATGAAAAGCCGTTAAAATTGGGTTGTCAGGATGAACCTCGTACGGCCCATCAATACGCGAGGAACGGGCGATTGTGGCTGCATGTTCGTAACGTGTTCCCCCTTCAGCTGTTAATAAATAATAGACATCATTGATGTAATAAAGATGCGGGGCTTCTGTCAGTTTGATTGGCGTGCCTTTAAAAATGACCTTCCGTTCACCGACCAGTTTTTTTTCAGATACACTATATTCCTGTAAGGCTATACCTGCAAAAGAATGATGTTTTTCTCGATGGTCCCACAGCATATTCAACACGTATTTCTTTCCGCTTGGATCATGGAACAAGGAAGGATCAAACCCAGAACTATTGAGTCGAACCGGATCGCTCCACTCGCCATCTACTGCATCAGCTGTGACCAAATAATTATGACCATCCTTAAACGGACCATCTACTACTTTAATATCTGAATAGATGAGCCAAAACTGACCATCCGCATAACTTAAACACGGCGCCCAAACCCCGCCGGAATCAGGATTTCCTTTCATATCGAGTTGAGAAATTTTTTGCAAGGGACGCGCGGCGAGCCGCCAGTGGACGAGATCCTTTGAGTGATAAATTTGCACCCCCGGGAACCATTCAAATGTAGAAACCGCCATGTAATAGTCCTCTCCCGCACGGCAAATACTTGGGTCAGGGTTAAACCCTTTGAGCACTGGATTGGTAATGTTCATTGAATTTCCTCCTCTTTCAGAGAGCTACATTTTAAAGTCGTCCATATGATCGATATACACCTTGTCTCTATTCTCAAGCTCTCGTATGACTTTTTTATGTTTTTCTTCATCTAGGTTATAAAAATTAATATCAACCATCGCTAAAATGAGTAAGCATACAGGAATCACCGTTGTCGTGATTAAAATGCCCAGTAAAGCTTCTGGTGTTTGCACTTGATTTGCAATATAACCAAATCGGTCAAGGACCAGCCCTGGAACGATGCCGCCTAAGGCCATCCCAAATTTAAAGAAGAAGCCAATCACTGCGTAGATCAGTCCACCCATTCTTTTTCCTGTTTTATATTCACCGTATTCTACAGTTTCAGGAATAAGCGCCCACATGTAAGCGCCAGCCGTAATACTCCCAGCTGCAGCGACTAGCCTGAAAAGAAGAATGAGCACAATTTGACTCGGCGGTATCACAAGTAAAGCAAGAAGACCAACGATATTCAGCAAAAGTGAATAATTCAGCAGCTTTTTCTTTCCTAATAGTTTGTGCAATTTTGGAATAAACGGCAGCACCATTAAAGCTGGCAGACTGCCAATCAGGCCGTACCACTTCACTAAATCTTCTCTGCCGAGGTTATACGTCACATAATAGATCCCGACTGAGTTGCTGATCGAGTTCACACCAAAGATAATGATAAAGAAAATGCTTAACACAACAAGCGGACGATTCACTCGTAACTGGACAAAGAGATCACTGAACTTGATCTTTTCCTCTGGCTTTTGAAGTGTGACGCGCTCATTCGTACTTTTAAAACAGAAAATCAGTAATCCGCCCCCAAGTACACCGAGAAATGCCATCGTGATCTGCCAGCCAAGTGCTGTATTTCCTGTTGTATCACTCAAAAACGTCGCAAGAAACGGAACAAAAAAAGCAACAACTAAACCACCGAGATTTGCAAAAAGCATACGAACAGACGTAATACTGACGACCTCTTGGTTATTTCTTGTCATTGCGGAAGTTAAAGCACCATAAGGAACATTGATGAACGTGTATGTAAGCGATAAACCAACATACGTGATGTACGCATAAATGAGTTTTCCCATTTCGGAAAAATCCGGTGTCGTAAAACAAAGAATAGCAAGAACGGCAAAAGGTAACGCACCAAATAACAAATAAGGTCTAAACCGGCCAAAACGGCTGTTCGTTCGGTCAACCATCGCCCCAATAAACGGATCTGCAAGCGCATCGATGGCCCGAACCACCAAAAACATCGTCCCTGCTGCTGCTGCTGATAATCCATACACATCCGTATAAAAAAATAATAGATACGTAGAGACAGTTGCATAAATTAAATTACATGCGAAATCTCCTGAAGCATACCCCACTTTTTCAGACATACGAATCTTCTTTAAATTCTCACTCACCATGAGTTTTCTCCCTTCTTCACTTAGCCTCTTCTAACGGACAGATGGTGCAGGGCAGCAGCAATCAATAGGTCAAAAATAAAGCGCTTTCAATTCGTTGTAAAAATGAAGCTGAACAGCTCTTTCTTTCAGCTTAGCCCACATAGCAGCAAATCATGTGCTTTAAACAATAGATGATCGCCATCTTAGTTTATCGATTAAACAAACTAAGATGAATTCATTTTATAAAATATGATCTGACTTTTCAATATTTTTTGAAAAAATAATCCAAATAATTGATTTCTTGTCATTTTTTCTATGATATGAGGAGATGAACCTTCTTTTTATCTTCCAAAAACAAAGAGAACTCAAATAATGGTTGCATTCATACCAATCCCATGCTATATTAATCAAGCGATGAGCTGAATTGTGTAAGTCGGGTAACACGTCTCTTTGAGACACACACGAATGTGGCGTGTGGTTATTCCGCCTCAATACGCAAAAGACATCTTCTGATGAAGATGTCTTTTTTCTTACCCTATTTTGGTGCCATTTTCAACCGGCTCATCGGTGGCAAGCAGGACAACGTCTTCTTTTGACGGCATGCCTCCTAAGACAAGCACCTCTGATTTAAACCCGGCAATTCTTCTTGGCGGGAAATTGACCACTGCAATAATTTGTTTCCCAGTGAGATTCTCAGCCTGATATCGTTTTGTCAGCTGTGCACTAGATTGTTTTATGCCAATCTCATCCCCAAAGTCAATCTTCAGCTTGAAAGCAGGCACTCTCGCTTCTGCAAAGAACTCTGCTTCTACTATCGTCCCAACACGAATGTCTAACGCTAAAAACTGTTCAATATCTGCCATTAGAATCTCTCTCCCTTTCAATCTTTCATAAAAAAGGTCACATTTTTCTTCTGCTAGATGACCACTTGTTTTCCACTAATTTCTTAATTGTAGCACACCCTACTCTTCTAAAAGAAAGGGTTAAAAAGCCTATTGATTGAAAATCCTTTTTAGTTTACATAATCATTTTATAGTAGTCTATTAAATGTTTGCATCATGAAAATGAATTCGGTAAAATGGCAAATAATCCTACTGCTTCCTCTCGAATATTTCAGGGAGGGTTAACACTTGTTTACATTATCAGATATGTGGACGTTTTGCTGGTCGTTTTTCGTCATTCTTCCTATCGTTGCCATCTTGCATCAGCTGGGCCATATTGTAGTCGCCTGGCTGTTTGGAGCAAAGGTTTCGTTTGCGCTTGGCCGAGGCAAAAAAGTATTGAAAATAGGCGTCGTTGAAATTAGAAGAATCTATTTTCTTGATGCATTTTGCCACTATGAAGAAATGAGGAGAAATAACCGTTTCTCACACATTCTTGTCTACTTAGGCGGATCATTATGCAACCTGCTCAGTGTTCTTATATTGAACACAATGATCGCCAACGATTTCCTGCCAGAACATCAATTTTTCTATCAATTTGCTTACTTCTCAGTCTACTATGTATTTTTTGCTTTACTGCCAGTACAGTATGCAGATCATCATCCGAGTGATGGGCAAGCGATTGTGAACATCATTCGTCACGGTGAACCATGCGACATCATTGATTAAGATGAGTGGCTTTCACTGTCGATTTGATACTGAATCGTTAAAAAAGGAATACCGAATAGCTTCATTTGATGAATTGCTGTGAGACTTTTTTCCGTCTCCGGTTTCATATGAAAGCTTTCTTCCATTGGCAGTTTCATGGTGATGAAAGACGTATGCAAATACAATCCTTCATCACCCGTACTGCCATTTGGACTTTTACTTTTTAATAGAAAATCTTCCTTTTCATTCAAAGGTTTTAAAATAGCCGTAAGCTGTGAAAAAGGAAGCGGCAAAGCAATATTCATATAGACTGTCTCTTCATCATGGTGCTGGGCATAGAGCGCATAAAAGACTTGCTCGCCTTTCTCATTGCGCCTGATCCACACACGTACATTCTTCCTTTCTTCAAGAGGATGTTGAAATCTTGAAAGACTCCCCGGCATTTCATATGGCATTCGTGATGACCCTAAATAGAGCTGTCCTATTTGTCTAAAAACAGGTTGAAGCAAAAAGACAAACGGCCTTACCCACCAATGAAAACAGACGGCTGCTTTTAACGTAAAGGACATCGGGTCCTCATAAAATCTGCGAATAACAGGTGACACACTCTCTGCTGAAAATGCCTTTCCATTTAATTGGTCAAGAGAATCGACTAAACCAATCTTCTCATCATGCTGCATGTGGTCATGTTGAAAAGACATGACCTGAAAACGACCGTGAACTCTCGATACCGGAAAATCCTTCTGTTTCAATCGATCAGCTGGTCTTTCAATCAACCACCCAATGAGACCTGGTAAAATAACCAAACTTGCATTGATACTGCCATGAAACCAAATCATTTGATCCATGCTGATGAAGGTAACATGTAAAAGCATTCCGGCAGAATAAAGGAATGATAGGACGATGGTTCCCATTAACATGATGCTAGAAAACACAACGAACCCTTTTGCGACAGTTGAACGAAAAGAAGTTTTCATACACAAAATTCCATACAAATAAAGTGCGATCACATAAAGAACGACGCTGAACGTATCAAACAGGCGAGAATAGCTGATTCCCACAGCAATCATCACTGGCGACAGTAAAATAACCCAGCCACCCACTTTGTATAGCGTCGTCTCTTTTTTCCGCTGCCTCCCCAATAATCCATAAAAGATAGGGATAAAAAAAGCCGAATAATGAAAATGAATAGCGGTCAAAAGTACAATCATCGGTGAAAATGTCATCACTTGTATATCTGCTATGTACAGCCAGAACCAAAGTCCACCTAGAGCGATATACATACATGCGCCATCGATCATCAGCTCATGAAGCGGATGGGCCCCTCTTTTCAGCAAACGGGTGAAACCAAATAAAGCCAGAATCATTGTAAAGAAAAGCCATCCCAATGCAAGCCAAAGAGAGTGAAAGATGAATGCGCCTGTTGCACATAGAGCTGCTACTGGAAAGGCTTTCATTATGAAGCCGATCAGCCCCTTCTGCTGCCGTTTCTTCTCTTCCTGATAAAAAAAGTGTAAGAAAGCGGGAAGAAAAAATAACATCGCAATCAAAACAAAAAATTCTGGTATGGGAGCTGTCGTCAAACGTGTAAGGAGAAAGCAAGCCATCAACACGATGCTACACATCAAATGCCATTTATTCATGAGATGACACCCTTTCCGTAAACCGGCCCTTATACGTAAAAAGAGTGCCAAAAAGGCGATTTTTCACTTGAACATCAATCGTATACTCACCTGCACGCTCATCGTACCCTTCTGTTACATCAGATTCACCATAAAGCCAAGAAGGGAGCGGCCACTCCCGCCCAAACAGCAAAAACTTTTGCTTACCTGATTGAATGTGCAAGAACCCTTTTTCCGTGACTGTAAAATGAAGCTCTGACACAAGAAGCCTAGGTTTTCCAAAGTAGTCTAGTACTTGATGGCTCTTCAGATCAATGATCATATCTGCATCAAAATGTCTTTCCTTGTCAGGAAAATAGAACGTTCGAAACCAGTGCATCCCTTCTTCTCCCTTACTTGTCGTAAAAGGCTTGTTCACAATTTGGAAGGGAATATTTCGCCCTCTTTCAGGAAAAAAACAGCGAAACAATGGACCGATTTTGAATAACAATCGGATGAGCTTTGTCCCGCCTCCTATTTCCTCCATGATGCCTTCGGCCGTAAACGCGCGGTTATAACGTTCTTTTAATGTTGGATGCAGCTTATCGTAGTCCTTTACTTGATGATGATGAACGACCATGTCTACCTCCCCTTTTTCGTTTGATCGAAAACACATCTACACAATCTTTTAAATTAATCATTCCTGCAACGGATAAAATGAAAAATGCACTCAGCACCAGCGGCTCGTGCAGAGTCGTTTCTGGCGATAAAATCCCTATACCAAGCATCAGTAGCAGAAAGATGCTTTGAAGGATGAATACATATTTCTTTGGAAGCTTAGGCATAAGCCATGATACACCTAATAGCGCATAAAACAATCGAAATCCGGTGCTATGATCAAAAGCAGAAGGTGAAAAAGGAATGATCGCTTGACATAACCAGACGATAGCAAACAACAAACAAATGCCATAATGGGCAAGTGTTCTCTCTAGCAGCAACCGGGGATGCGTGCCCTTTTCAAGCCACGTCTTTAATGCGCCAAAGCTAAAGGCAGTCATAAACCCCATCATTGGTCGAAAAAACAAACGGTCTGCCCATTTCCACCCTTTTCCTTCCTTTGTTTCATAATCAAATTGCGTTTGAAACACAATGTGATCATTCGTTTTCATGTATTTCCAATACCCTCCGCCTTCTTTGATGAAAGACAAAGGGTGTGATGATTTAAATTGAAGTGAGGATGCTCTTTCATGACGCTCATCCTTCACGCTCGTTCGATACGCTCCTGTCCCAGTTACACTAATGCCAAATCCAAGGTGTTTCTCATACAAAAAGGATTGGGGCTGTTCATCACTAGGTCCATTTAATGAAATGGTCGAAAATCGCAAATCCCATTGTTCATGAAGCTTTGGATTTTGCGTATACTCCCATACTTTTTCAATAGGTGCTTGAATGGTTGTTTCCACATAAACAGGCTTTCTTTTCATCTGCCTCTACTCCTCTATGTGAATTATTTCACATAATAAGCATACCATGTTTCACAAAACTGTCAAATCTTTATTGGTTTTTTGCCCAAAAAATGTTTTGATTTGTTTACATCTCCTTCATCATGTCGGTTCGATACATAAAAAAGACCTGTCAATGAGACAGATCTTCTTGCTCTTTGATGCCTGCAATATAAAGACGGACCGCATAGCTCACACTATCTTCAAGCTGCTCTTTCCGTTGAAATCCTTTTTTGTTTGAAATATCTCCAAAGCCGTGCAGTAAGCTTCTAAGCCCTCTGACGACATGCGTCATGTCCTCTTCTTTTACACCAAAACGAGACATGATGGATTGGACAAAATCAGCAAGATTCTCTGCAGCCACACTGACTTCTTTTTCATTCATATGTGAAAAAGCAGCCTCATAAAGGCCGGGATGCTGACGAACAAATTGAACATATTGTCTTGCAAATGCTAAAACAGCGTCTTCTTTTTCCAGCCCCGCTGTAACTTGTTTGCCGGCCTCACAAAGCATTGTCAGCCCCTTAACAGCAAGAGCTGCCTGTATTTCATGAAGACCGGATATATGGTTGTAAAGAGATGGTGGTCTGATGTTAAGCCGTTTGGACAATGTAGCAATGGTCAAAGCGGAAAAGCCCTCCTCATCGACAAATTCGATGGCAGATTCAACAATTTTTTCTTGTGTGATACCCATTCTTGGAGACATGGCTTACTGTCCTCCCTTTTGTAGCTGATGCTTCCTTTTTTCGATAGCAGCTCTGAGCTTTGCCTCAGGCTCTATGATAAGATCACCATGTCCTGCTGCGAGACAAGACAAGCGAAGTGCCAGTAATTTTTCAGCGCTTTTTAGTGCTGTTTCTGCATCCCAAGTGGCAAAAGCCGGGAATGGGAAGGTGAAGCGAAACTCACCCGTTACAAATAAACCGCCTTTTGTCACAACTGCATCACCCGCAATGACAACCCCTGACTTTTCATCGTATAAAGAGATGCTTCCTGGTGTATGTCCTGGTGTGGCAATGACTTTAAGTGACCCAATCTCGTCCCCTTCTTCAACAAGCACGTCTGGTTTTGTGAGAATGTCTTTTGAAAAACTGCCTTTGACTTTTTTCTTCGGTTCACCAGGAAGTAAAGAGAAATCGCCAGCAAACAGGCGAGCATCTCGTTTCGATAAATAAACAACTGCCTCTGGAAAAGCCTTTTTCATTTCATCTAGTGCACCAATATGATCCATATGACTATGAGTCAGAATAATTTTGTTAATGGGTTTGTTTAATTGATGTGCAAATTCAATTATCGAGCTTGCTGCCATTTTCAAAGCTGCATCAATTAAGATGAGTTCATTCTCTTCCTCAAATACATAACAATTTACCGGAAAAATACGTGGCATGAGTGTAAGCTGGTGCAAACGGTCAAATGTTGTCAATCTCATCTTGTTTCCCCCTAAAACTAATGTCGTTAGTTTTATATTAACTAATAGTATTAGTTTTAGCAACTATTTTTTCATCGACTGCAATATAAATATCAACTTGCGCTTCTTTTGGATCAATTGATCGTTCGTCGTACCATTCAAAATCGCCAGTATATGTTCGCAAATAACGCTGATCCCAACTCCAAATCTGCTGCCATGTTTCAAACACAACCTCTTCAATCGGGCCCTTTCTCGTTTGAAATCTTGCGTAGGTAGAGCCTGGAATCTCTTTTGCATCTTGTGCTAGCTGCTGGTCAACCAATTGCCCCGCTGTGAACAAATAAGCGCCATTTTCATCCTTTTCATAATCTGAATACAGCCCTATGACTGGCGCATGGCCTCCGTCGAGCTGCTGCGTGAAAAATTGCTGCCAAAGCGGTGCAATCTTCCGCTCGTTTGTTTGCTCCATTTCATTTGTTGTTCGAACAGATAATCCCTTGATCCATTGTTTCTGTAAAATCACGATATCGTACATACATTCTCATCTCCTTTTTTTCCATCATATAAAAAGAAACCTGACAACATTGTGTCAAGTTCCTTTTGGTTTTTGAAATTGTTTCAACTTTAGATCAAATGCTTCCCGAACGGATAGCGGAGAGACAATCTCGACATCTGGCCCTAAATAAAAAAGAAAGCTATATAACCAATCATCCTGAGGCAAAGTGATTGTGGCAAGATACGTACCATCTGCACATACGGTGAATTCATTTTCATCTATCCATTCCTTCACTTTACCAACAAAATCTTGAGTCAACCTGAGCGTTAGTGTACTGACGGAAGGTTCTTCATGCCAAGAATCATTCCAAGGCTTGTCTTCATTTTTTATTCGTTTAGGAAGAAAAGATACTGAATGCGTGATAAGGTCTGACATTCTTTTGAGTTTAAACAGACGAAACGCTTTTTTCACGCAGCAATACGCATACAAATACCAGTGTCTTCCTTTTAAGACAAGTGTATAAGGCTCTACTTTTCTAGGAAGTGTTTCGCCTTTTGCATTGCGATAGGTGAACTGGATATATTGATGCGCTGAGGCAGCGGTATGAATGAGCTGGAGCTTCTTTTCTAAGTAGCTGTCTTTCCCCCAAGAGCTTAAATCAATAAAGACATGTTGCTGTTTCTCATTTTGAGGCGGGATCAGGGATTTCATTTTCTTTAGTACATGTTCACTTTCTTTAAAGGTGTATGCACTCGTAATGCTTTCAAGAGCTGTTAAAATCAGTTCAATATCATCATCAGTGAATAATTTTTTCTCTAGACGATAGTCGTCAACGAGTGAAATTCCACCCCCTGCGCCTTGTTTTGTGACAACTGGAATCCCCGCTTGATTAATCGTATCAATGTCACGGTATATGGTTCTTACGCTCACTTCATGTAGTTCAGCGAGGTCTTTCGCCTGTACTTGCCGTTTGCTAATCAGTATCATCACAATGGACAAAATGCGATCGATTTTCATGACTTTTCCTCTTTTTCATAAATATAGGTTTTGATTTGATAAAAAAAGAAAGAATGGTAATGATAAGTAACAGCCAGCATTCGTTTACATCCCTGCCTGTGCAGGAGGAGGTTGCATCATGACACATCACGTATGGCAGTTGTTCATGATCGGGATCGTCATGCTCGTCTGGATCATCATTCGAATGAATCGAATGAGACGCTATCAGCTTGTGCGCCCGGTAAATCTTTTCATGAGAATGTATGTATTTAGTCTGACTGCCCTTATTCTCTTATCAGAAGGATGGCAAAATCACAGTATTTTTATCTATGCCGTCATTGGCATGATCTTCGGGAGCAGTCTCGCCATCCACGCCTATCAGACGATTCAGATGAAATTAGAAAATGGCCGGCTGTATATGAAAACAAGTAAATGGATTGAAAGCTTTATTTTATGTTTGTTTTTATCTAGGCTTGCATTTAAATCGGTCAATCTGACAACACATGCGATCACCAAAATGGATATCGTTGAATTGTATCAGCATATTGTCAGCGATGATGCGCTGACAATACTCAGCTTTTTCCTTCTAGCGGCTTACTATATTGTGTTTTCTTATCAAATGATGAAAGCAAATAAACGATCAACCCAAGTACATCATGCATAAAAAACCTTCCTATATAAAAGTAGGAAGGTTTTTTCTCAATCATGCTGTGCATGGTGTATCATTTGTTCAAGCACTTCCATCACATGCTGATCTTCAGGACTGTAAAAAATCGAGGTCCCTGCTCGTCTAGATTTCACGAGACGAAGATTTTTTAAAAAGCGCAGCTGATGAGATACGGTTGATTGCATAAGGTTTAGTGTTTCTGCTATATCATTTACTGAATGTTCACCTTGAGACAGCAAATGCAGAATACGAATACGCGTCGGATCAGATAAGGCTTTAAATGTTTGGGAGACAAGAAATAGACTTTCTTCGTCCAGCTCCATCCGTTCCTGTTCTTGATTTGTATTCAGTTCTTCCTTCATTTCGCTTCACCTTTCTTGTCAGTCAACTCACGACTTATTCTATGTATCATCATATACCAAAACGTGTAGCATGCAAAGCTTCCACACCTTTTGAAAAAAGATTTATTCAAATAGCATTGACACGTGGTAGCATTCTTTTTAAAATGAGCATTATTTATACATTTTTTTAGAGGAGCTGATAGGCAAATTGACTGAAGAGCCAAGACTAAAACGCAGCCTGACTGTTTTTCCGCTTGTTGTGATCGGGCTTGCTTATATGGACCCACTTGTCGTATTTGATTCATACGGCATTGTTGCTCAGCTGACGAAAGGACACGTTGCTGCAGCTTATATCTTTACTTTACTGGCATTACTATTGACAGCGCTTAGCTATGGGAATATGGTGAAGGCTTTTCCAAAAGCAGGATCTGCATATACATACGCGCAAAAAAGTATTCATCCTCACGTCGGCTTCCTTGTAGGCTGGACACTATTGCTGGACTATTTATTTTTGCCTATGGTGAATTTTGCAATCGGAAGTGCATATTTAACCGCAGCCTTTCCTGATGTACCTCATTACATTTGGATCATCATACTTGCTATCGCCATAACGACTGTCAATGTAATCGGTATACGTCTTACAGCCAACATTACAGCGCTATTTGTGACCTTTCAGGTGATTGTCGCTGTTACATTTGTTGGGTTTATTATTTATGGGCTCACGCAGCATGCAGGCACGGGAGAGATACTGTCAACCCGCCCGTTTTATTCAGCAAGCTTAGATCCCGCCCTTATTTTTTCCGGCGCGACGATTTTATGTTTTTCTTTTCTAGGATTTGATGCGATTTCGACTATGTCTGAGGAAACAATTAAGCCAAAAAGAACGATTCCTCTCGCCATATTTTTAACGGTCGCCATTGGAGGTGTGCTGTTTACCCTCACCTCTTATTTTTTACAGCAGGTGTTTCCAAATTTTCAACAGTTCAAGCATCCAGATGCGGCATCACTTGAAATTGCGGAATTTGTGGGCGGCGCGTTTCTCCACTCATTCTTTTTAGCCGGCACCATGGTCGCTGTCATCTCTTCCTCCCTATCATCACATGCGAGTGCCGCAAGACTCTTGTATGCGATGGGAAGAGATCAATCATTACCAAAGCGTTTCTTCGGTTATATTCACCCAACATTGAAAACGCCTGTATTTAATATTTTATTAATTGGTGTTTTCTCGTTAACCGCAGTTGTTGGTGAGCTTGAGGTCATTTACTCGTTTATCAGCTTCGGGGCATTAATTGGATTTACGTTTGTTAACTTGTCTGTTTTCGCTTACTATTTCATCAAACAAAAACAAAGAGGTGTATTAAACACACTGAGGTATGCCATCATCCCTCTTTGCGGAACGGCTTTTTGTATTTGGCTCTTAACAAGCATCAGTACAAATGCATTAATCATCGGCATGGTGTGGCTCATGATCGGTTTTGTTTATTTCTGCTATAGACTGAAAACAAGAACAGAATTTACGTTTGGCTATGATTGAATATAAGGTTTTCACTTGGTATCCTGTGCAGGATATGGCATAATATAAAGGCTGTACTTCCCTTTTAAAAGCGGGGCAAAACAGGGGTGAACTGACCTTGAAAAAGAAAAAAACAGGATGTTTTGCCATTTCAGGCTGTTTCACGATTTTTCTGTTTGTTTGCGTATTAGCGGCCATTGTCATTTCCTTTAATCAAAAGGAGTTAAAAAAGCTGCCGATTGATACGGAATCAATTGTTTTGTCGAGATTGGATGATTACAAACCGCTTGTAGAAACAGAGTTAAGAGATCAAGATTTAGATCAATATACCGCGTTAATTCTCGGTATGATGTATCAAGAATCAAAAGGCAGAGGCGGAGATCCAATGCAGTCCTCTGAATCTCTTGGTTTGAAACGAAATGAAATCAATGACCCTCAGAAAAGCATTAAACAAGGAGTCCATCATTTTTCAACCATGTACAAGCATGGGAAGAAAAAAGGCGTTGATTTGGAAACCATTATTCAAAGCTATAACATGGGAATCGGCTATATTGATTTTGTTGCAAAAAACGGGGGAAAACATTCCGAAAAATTGGCAAAGCAATACTCCAAAAAGCAAGTGAAGCGAAACCCTGAAGTCTATACATGCGGGGGCGACAAAGATAACTTCCGCTATCCGTATTGCTACGGTGATTTCACTTATGCTGAAAAAGTAAAAGAAAAAACGAAAACAGTTGAAGAAAAGATGAAATTGGCTTCATCATCCACACCATCATCGTAAAAAAAAAGCACTTCCTAAACGGAAGTGCTTTTCATTTTATGAATGCTCTTTCCCGATTTCCGGCAGGATCGTTTTGGCTAAATGCTGATCCATTTCTTCATATTCATCATAATGAATCGTTTCATATAGCTCTTTTCTCGTTTGCATGTCCTCCAGCATTCCCTGCTGCGTCCCCTTTTCTTTAATCTCTGTAAATAAACGCTCATACGCTTTTGCAGCAACTCTCAGGGATGACACAGGATAAATCACCATTTGAAAGCCAAACATAGAAAATTCGTCTGTATGATAATAAGGTGTTTTTCCAAACTCCGTCATGTTTGCAAGGAGCGGCCCTTTTATATTGTTTGAAGCATACGTGAAATCTTCTGCTGTGATCAGCGCTTCAGGAAAAATGGCATCTGCTCCTGCTTCTAGATAGAGATTCGCCCGGTGAATGACATCCTCCATCCCGTTTACTGACTTCGCATCCGTTCTTGCGATGACGAGAAGTGTAGGTGCCGCTTGTTTGATCGCTTTGATTTTCGCCATCATGTCTTCTACAGAAACGAGTGATTTCCCGTTTAAATGTCCGCATTTCTTCGGCATTTGCTGATCTTCAATTTGAACAGCCGCTACCTTGCTCTCCACCATTTCTTTTGCTGCCCTGGCTGCATTTAATACACCGCCATAGCCAGTATCCATATCAACTAAAAGAGGCAGCTGACAAGCTCGAATGATTTCCTTTGCCTTTTCCGCCATTTCAGTGGAATGAATCATACCAAGGTCAGGAAGCCCTTTGCTTGCGCAAAAAGCGGCACCCGATAAATAAAGCCCTTGAAATCCCATTTTCCTCGCATAGAGCGCAGACATTCCATCGTGAACGCCTGGAATTTGAAATAAAGCGGATTTGTGCATTTGCTCTTTAAAAGCTGCGGCTAAGTCAACTTGATTTACTTCATCATTCACGATCCACACACTAGTCCCCCCCTTATATGATAAATAAATCCATAAATGCTGGTACTGTCGTTGTTTTTAATTGATTTGGATTTTGACAAAGTGAAACAATTTGATCGACTTGTTTTTGTGGAAATCTCGTTTTCAAATGATATTCCCATTTCTTTTCAAGCAGCGGGATCCCTTCCTGCCTTCTTCTGCGATGACCAAGCGGATATTCAATTTCGATTCGATCTGTCATCGTTCCGTCTTTAAAGAAGATTTGAACACAGTTTGCAATTGATCTCTTTTTTGGATCTAAATAGTCTTCTGTATACCGTTTATCTTCTTTCACGATCATTTGATCACGCAAACGGTCAATGAGCGGATTCTGCGCCGTTTCTTCTTCATAATGATCAGCGGTCAGCTCACCATAGATCAACCCAATGGCCGTAATATACTGCAAGCAATGGTCACGGTCTGCCGGGTTGTAAAGTGGTCCTTTTTTATCAATAATTCGAATGGCTGATTCATGTGTCGTAATCTCAATCCTGTCAATCTCATCTAAACGGTCTTTTACCGCGTCATGTAGAATGACAGCGGCCTCAGCGGCAGTTTGCGCATGAAATTCTGCTGGATAAGCAATTTTAAAGAGTACATTTTCGATCACATATGACCCGAGCGGCTGGGCAAGTGTGAGTGGTTTTCCTTTCATTAACACATCTTCAAATCCCCACTTTTCTGCACTGAGGGGCGTTTGATAGCCCATTTCTCCTTTCAATGTCATCATCGCCAGTCTCACCGCACGGCTTGTGGCATCCCCTGCTGCCCACGATTTCCTTGATCCTGTGTTCGGGGCATGCCGGTACGTTCTAAGCGGTGAATTATCCACAAATGCTTGTGATAACACATGCTGCACATCTTCTTTCGTTCCGCCAAGCATTGCACAAACGACTGCACTTGATGCCACCTTGACAAAAAGAACATGATCCAAGCCATTTCGATTCAAACAATTTTCTAAAGCAAGCACACCTTGTATTTCATGTGCCTTTACAATCGCATGCAGTACGTCATTCATCGAAAGCGGTTCTTCTCCGTTTGCAAGCCTCGTTCTGCTGATATAATCGCTTATAGCCAATATCCCGCCCAGGTTATCTGATGGATGGCCCCACTCCTGTGCAAGCCACGTGTCATTATAATCTAACCAGCGGATCATACATCCAATATTAAACGCCGCTTGAACAGGATCTAATACAAATGAAGTGCCGGGCACTCTTGCTCCGTTAGGGACAACAGTTCCAGGTACGATTGGTCCAAGATGCTTCGTACATTCTGGAAAGTTGAGCGCCAGCATTCCGCAGCCGAGTGTATCCATGAGTACATACCGAGCTGTTTCAATGGCCTCTTTGCTCGTAATTTCTCCATCCACGGCATAGGCTGCGATGTCTTCTAATAGTTGATCTGTTTGATTGGCTACTGCTGTTTTATTCATATTCATTCCCCCGTTTTTCCTTCATCATTTGAGACTTTTAATCCTCTTGGTCCTAAATACCGTACTCTCGGTCTAAAAATCCGATTGTGTGAATGCTGCTCGATGACATGCGCTGCTAATCCGCTTGCTCTCGCAGCAAAAAAAATCGGTGTATAAAGTGAAATAGGAATACCGAGCACGTAATAAATAGGTGCTGCGTAATAATCAAGGTTTGGATAGAGGTTTTTCTTTTCTTTCATGTATGCCTCGCCTGCGACGCACATGTCATAAAGCGTCGTGTCTCCTTTTGATTCGGTAAGCGTTTTCAACGATCGTTTTAAAAGTGCCGCTCTTGGGTCCATTTTTCTCATGTATACCCGGTGTCCAAAGCCCATCATTTTTTCTTTTGCGGCTAATTTACGTTCGATGAGCGCAAGGAAACCTTCTGTTGTTTTGCCTTCGAGCAGCATGTGCATCACTGCTTCGTTTGCGCCTCCGTGTAAGTCACCTTTTAATGAAGAAATCGCTCCAGTAAAAGCACCATACATGTCAGAATGAGTAGATGCAATGACTCTTGCTGCAAATGTTGAATTCGGCAGCTCATGCTCACTATAAAGCGTGAGTGTTTGGTCAAATGCTTTGATTTCGTCTTGTGCCGGAGTGCGGCCTGTTAACATCGCTAGAAAGTTTTCAGTGTAGGATTTGGTCTGGTCTGGAGTAGGTGTGGTGTCTTGTGTGAGAATATGATAGCTTCCCGCAACAATCGCTGGCAGCTGGCCAAGTAATCGAACGGCACGCGCTTGTTGGCATGCTTCTGATCGATCATTCAGTTGTTCATCGTACCCTGCAAGAGCAGATAAACACGTTCTCATGGCATCCATTGGGTGAGTGGTTTTTGGCAGTTTTGTCAAAATGGTTTGAATGGTTGGATGTAAGCTTGTTTGTGAGGAAATATCTTGCTGAAATTGGTGATATTCCATTGCATCTGGTAATCTTCCATAAATGAGCAGATAGGCTGTTTCTAAGTACGTCTTGTTTTGTGCCAGCTCGATGAGGTCATAACCGCGAATCACAATTTCTTCTTGCTGGACATCTAGGAACGAAATTGACGTTTCGCTTGCCACAATGTCTTCAAGCCCCGGTTTGTACTGCAATTGTTCAGTCATCATATAACCCCCGTTTCGTTCAATTGTGTTCTCCAAACGAGCAAACGGCCAGACATGATGTGATTCTATAGGTGGGAAGATACCGTGCAAGTCGGATACCCAATTCCCATTTTATCCAAAGCACTTCATCTTGTAAATAAAAGAACGTATGTCCAGATGGACATACGTTAGCTGTAGTATGGAGAAATCATAATATATACGATGACACCTGTTAGACTGACATAGAGCCAAAGAGGCATGGTCCATCTGGCAATTTTACGATGACGTTCGACTTGCATTTGTGCGCCTCTAAAGAGAGTGATCAGTGCAAGCGGTACAATGACGGCAGATAAGACGATATGTGTGATGAGAATAAAGAAGTAAATCGGACGAATGATTCCTTCTCCCCCGAAGTGTGTATCAGCTGCCATTGAATGATACGTCACATACGAAATTAAAAAGACAAGTGTTGTTGAAAAAGCCGCAAAGATAAATCGTCTATGGGCTTTAATGTTCTTTTGTTTAATCATAATGAGCGCTGAAAGTAAAAAGATAAACGTAAAACTGTTCATCACGGCATTCAGTAACGGCAGAAATGTAATATCCAGATGACTAAATTTATCTGTTTTTGGCATGAAAAATAATAAAGCAATTAAGCCGTTTATGGCAATTGTTAAAAAGACAACAATGCCGGTGAAATTTTTCGGTTTTTGATTCTGTTCGTTCATGTTTGAAAACCTCTCTTTATTAGTTCCGACTAAGAGTATGTTATTTAACTTTCTCTCTAAAGTCAATGAATTCGCTGTCTTCGTCGAATTTTAGACAAACTTGCCGATTGCCTGCCTTCTAGCGGCTTGAAAGATCCACTCACTTCCTTTAGAATGGGAATTTGTGTGGTTTTTATCAACTCTTCTATGAAAGGAGCAATAGACTTGTCAATCTTACAGGAAACAACAAAAGATGTGAAGACATTAGAGCAAGAATTACAGCAGTTGCAGTTCCAAATGTATCGAATGCAAGAAAATATAAAAGATATTTCAAAAAAAGCAAAGATTATTGGCATTGATCAAGCGAAGGAAGATGAATGGATGATCGTCTCTGCAATTGAGAATGCAGATACGTGCAAAATCATGTTAAGCGATTGTGAAAAAGCTTTTCGCGGACAATCTGATTTTTCCTTGATCGCGGAATATCCTGAAGAAGGAAAGATTCACATTGCCGATATTAAAGGCCCGCCTGATAATGGCTATGGATCCATCTGTATGAAGCATTTAAAAGAAATCGCAAGAGAGCAAAACATTCCAGTCATTACTGGGGATCTCGTCAAAAGAGATTGGAACCATGTGGACCGCCTGATTCATTTTTATGAAAAACACCATTTTGATGTCCAAATTAATTGGAAAGAGCAAAGCGGAGAAATTTATTGGGTGGACAGCTAACGACACAAAAACCAGCGTTGAGATGGGCTTATACGCTGGTTTTTGTCGAAAATGCGAATTTTTCAGAAAAATATGTGTATTTCCGGCCAAAAAAAGGTATAATAAAAGCATCAGGCCGCCACCTGATGCTTTCTTCCAAAAACAATAGACTACTAGTTAAGTACTTTCACTTTGACTGATTTTACGCCCCAATTTTTAGCTTGGGATTTGCTTGGTACGTGTACATCAATTTTGTTACCTTTAATTGCGCCGCCAGTATCTGCTGCGATGGCTTCACCGTAGCCTTCAACATAAACCTTACTTCCTAATGGAATGACATTAGGATCTACTGCGATTACTTTTGCATTTGGGTTTTTGTTTAAGTTTACCCCTGTTGCAGTGATACCTGAGATGCCACCATCATTTGCTGTATAAGCCGTAGCCGTTACAGTCATTTCTTTTTGAACACTTTGACTAGCAGAAGATGATTCTGCTTTAGCTGTTTCCTTTTTAGGAGCAGCTTTTTTCGTTGTTTGCTCTTTTTGGACAGGTGCCTGTTTTTGAACAGGTTCTGAGCTTACCGGAGCTGAGCTTTGACCAGCAACACTTAGTGTTGAACCAATCATAATTATATCTGAGTTTAAGTTATTCCAAGACTTAATATCGCTAATTGACACATTGAATTTTTGAGCGATTTTCCAGAGGCTGTCCCCCTTCTGGACTTTGTACTGCTCCTGAGTTTTCTCTTTTGAAGAGATTGTCAATTTATCTCCTACATAGATCATGTCTGTAGATAAATTGTTCCAACCCTTTAGGTCCTTTAGAGACACATCATTTTTTTGAGAGATTCCCCAAAGTGTATCACCTTTCTGTACAGTGATTTCCTTTGCAGAAGCTTGCTGTGCTCCTAATGCTGTTGTTGAGATTGCTGCAACAGCAACCAAGGACATAATAGTCTTCTTCATAAAGTAAATCCTCCCTTGTTAGCTTTTTATGGCGGCTAACGAGTGCTATCGTAACATATGTAAATGTCATTTCAATAACAAAACGATATGTTTTAGATTACAGTTCCTTTACATGAAACATCTCTCTCCATTGGTAAATCAGCCCACTAAATGGCTCAATTCCGCATCATATCAAGGTTTTGTAGGGATGGAAATCATCATGATGAAAACGCGTCCAAGTGAAACGAAAAAAATTTATTTTCCTTCTTCAAACTCTTTATTTTTTCTCTTTTTCTATAAATAAACGAATTTCTTCTAAAAAAACATCTCCATATTTCTCTCTTTTTTGTGCACCGACACCTTTAATATTTAAAAGTTCTTCTTCTGTTTTAGGCTCTACTGCTGACATTTCCTTCAATGTTTGATCAGAAAAGACAACAAATGGCGGAACGCCCTGCTCTCTTGCCAACTTCATTCTGACCATTCTTAACTGCTCAAATAATGCATCATTTTCTTGAATAGCCTCTGCCTTTATCGCCTGCTTTTTATAGACGGTCTCCTGCCCCACTAGCACTTTCTTTCCTTTTTGTGTCACTTTTAGTGTTGGAAAAGCTCCTTCAGACATGTGTAAATACTCTTCTGTAATTAAAAATTCAATGAAATCACTGATATGTTGGGCTGAATGCTGTTTCATTAAAGCATAAGTAGGGAGCCGGTCGAAACCAAAATCAAGCACTTTTTTGTTTTTAGAGCCGGCTAATACTTGAGCTATCATCATTTTTCCAAATCGTTCGTTCATTCTAACGGTACACGACAAAACCATTTGTGCTTCTCTCGTGACGTCTTCACGCTCTCTCTCGTCTAGACAGTTGCTACATTTTTGACAAGGGGCACTTGATGATTGGTCAAAGTAATCCATCACAAATTGCTGAAGGCACTGTTCCGTATGACAGTAGTCTACCATTTGTCTCAGCTTGAGCAATTCATGCTGATACCGCAATTCATCTTCTGTTGATTGTTCAATGAGAAAGCGCTGCACGCGTACGCCTTGCGGTGAAAACAGCAAAATGCATTCACTTTCAAGCCCGTCTCTCCCGGCACGTCCTGCTTCTTGGTAGTAACTTTCAATATCTCTTGGAATTTGATGATGAATGACAAAACGTACATTAGACTTATTAATCCCCATACCAAATGCAGATGTAGCTACCATTACTTGAATATCATCATTTAAAAAAAGATTTTGCTGTTCTTCTCTGACTTCATCATCTAATCCTCCGTGATAAACACCCGCTTTGATCTTTTGCTTTTTTAGACGATGATAAATTTGATCTGCTTCTTTTCGTGTGGCTGTATAGATAATGCCTGACTCAAGACTGTTTTTCTTCATATATTGTGTGATGAATTGGTCGCTGTTTTGCCCTTTCACCACTTGAAAAGACAAATTTTCTCTAGCAAAACCAGTAAAGATTGTTTCTTCTTCGTCCATGCCAAGCTGCTCACATATATCCTGTTGGACTTTCTTTGTAGCAGTGGCTGTTAATGCTACAATAACAGGCCTTTTTGAAAGCTTGTTTACACATTCTTGTATAAAGCGATAGCTCGGTCTAAAATCATGTCCCCACTCAGATATACAGTGCGCTTCATCTATAGCCATTAAAGGAATCGTCAATCGATCAAGCAGCTGAAAAAAACGTTCATTTTGTAAGCGTTCAGGGGTGATATAAAGCAAATCATACTCCCCCTGTTCACATTTTTTCAGCCTTGTATTCATTTCACCTGCTGAAAGTGTACTATTTAAAAAGGACGATCGTATTCCCATCTCATTTAATGCATCAACCTGATCTTTCATTAAAGAAATAAGCGGAGATACAACGATTGTCGTTCCTTCCATCATAAGGGCAGGAATCTGGTAGCAAACCGATTTCCCTCCGCCTGTCGGCATAATGCAGACCGTATCCTTCCGTTTATTCACAATCGATTCAATGGCTTGTTTTTGTCCTTGCCTAAAAGCATCAAAGCCATAATATTGTTTAAGAAGTGCTTCTGCTTGTTGTAACATCCAATTCCCTCTCCGTCGTTTGTTTTGTCTATTTTAACATACATTTGTACATGCACATTCGGTCTGTTCAAAATCGTATTTTGTCCAAAATAAAAAGCCATTTTCCAAAAATGGAAAATGGCTTGAATCATCCTAGGAAAAGCTGCGGATGCCGTAATCTAAGTAAGAAAGTTTTAAACCACCACTCCTCAAAGTGGGTGTTTGCAGAAACGTTCCTGTCTTCCTCTCGAAGGAGGCGTGACATTCCGGCTTCAATATAAAACTCCCTATTACAGCTTAAAGGTTAAAACTTAATTAACATTACGCGCATCGCAGCCTTTAAACTATACTACACGAAAGTTTATTAAATTTCAAGATATGTTTTTTCTAAAAAAATACTCATGTATACAAGATATTTGTCCATGTAGACGGGGAAAAACATTATGTTGAGAAAACATAAATTCCTCTCATCATGTTATTTTTCCTCATCTACATCAACATCTTGCTCTTCTTCTAGCCTTTCATACGTATCTGAATGTAATTGATCCATTGTTTCTCTATTTGTTAAATCACGCATTTGCTCAGAGAACGAACGGTCAAATTCATTTGGATCTTGATTGGTTTCTTCATTTTTCTTTGCATCAATTGAATAACGAGTATAGGGTACTGCTTTCAAACGTTCATATGGAATGTCTTTTCCTGTTTTTTCACAAATTCCATATGTTCCGTCTTCCATCCGCTTAAACGCCGCATCAATTTCACCTTCGAGCTGATCGTCGACTTGATCCAGCGTCTGTTCGGTCATGCGATCTAAATAGATGCTTCCGTGATCTGCGATATGGTTTCCAACACCATTTGAAATCTCATTCGATTCGACCAGCATGGATTCTTCTTTCTTTTTTGATCCTTTCACATCTTCTTTTAATTGAATAAGTCTTTCATATAAATCAGTTTTTTGCTCTTTCGTTAAGCTCACGGTCAATCACTCCTTTCTCTTTACCTTCCCGCTCCATGCGAAATGAAAACATCAAAAAAGCCGCCGCCTTTGGCAGCAGCTTTCTTCATTTAAAGATTGCGAAGTGCTTCTTCTACTGGTGTATCACCTTTGATTAAGTCAAAGGCTTTATTTTTCACATTGGATTCCGTTAAGCTTTCCACTAAGACAGTGGCTACATCTTCTCTTGAAATCTCAATGTCACGATCGTCTGGAACATGAGCCGCCGCTTCTATTTTCCCTGTCTTTTCCTCATGCAGCAGTGCTCCTGGCCGCACAATGGTGTAAGAAAGACCAGACTGTTTTAAATGTTCATCGGCTTTTCTTTTCGCTTCATAATAAATTTCCATACTGCCTTGTCCTTTTCCTTGATGAGGATCGTCGGCATTATAAGAACTCAGCATCACAAAATGCTGAATATTTTCTTTTTTGGCTGTATCAACGAGGCGTTTTGCCCCCTCTTGATCAACAGCGATGGTTTTATCTGCACCTGTTTTTGAGCCTGAACCAGCTGCAAAGATGACAGCTTCTGCTTGCTTCACAGCATCTGTCACATCCTTTTCAAGATCACCGATGACAGGCTCTGCCCCAAGTTCTTTTAGCGCATCTGCTTGTTTTTCATCTCGAATGAGAGCAAGTGGCTCATGTCCTTTTTCTTTTAAATATCGAATGACAAGTCTCCCTGTATGTCCGTTTGCTCCAGCAACCAATACTTTCATTGTTCATTCTCCTTTCTGTATCTGTTTCATCTTTATCCTTTTTTGATGTGATTCAAACACACGAATAGAAAAAAGCCTTTCCCACTGTAATGGGAAAAGCTTAAGGGATATGCGATAGATAAAAATAAGAACAAAGAATGAGAAAAGTGCATGTGATCTATGTAATCGCATCGTTGATCAGCAAAGATGTTTTGTTAAAATGGCCTGCACGTCACTCAAATCTGTATCTTTAGAAAAATCGAGTTCAAATACTTTTGAGCTTGTAACAAGCAGCATACCAGTGTCCTGATCAAACACGCCAGCTTCTTGAATGGCAAAACTTTCAATTGATCGATACGGCAAGGAGACCCTGACTTTCTTTTTAGAAAATACGCGGTTATCGCCAAAGATCAGTCGTTTATTGGTGAAACAAATTTGGTCGTGACGCAGTCTGTAAACAGCCTCAATTCTTTCTCCTTCAATTAATAAGGATTCGAATTTTTTATGATCATTTTGTTTACTGACAGAAAAAATACCCACGTAAACCCCCTCTTCCTGCATCAAATTCCTTTATGACAAAACGGCCACACGGCTCTGTGGGTACGTTTTATTCTCACTTATAGAATACGCTATAAATCGTCGTTATTCCATTACGAATAGATTAAATTTCATTTAACTTTTTCTTTTTGATCCGATGCTCTTTCCTCTACTTATTTAGACTGTTAAAGCAGGAAAAAAGTTTCATTTTTTTTCAAGAAATCATTCGTTATGAGACCATAAAAAAACAGTGATTATGTAAAATCACTGTTCAGCGTGTAGACAAACCCTCGCATTCTTTGTCAGTCCTGCGCTCTGGTGCTCACGAATGGCAAATTCGCTCCGCAAAAGTAGCTGTCCTTCCTAGACTGCAAAGGTTTTCTATCACGCTGAAAAGAAGACAAAGGGCTAAAATAAAGTTCATTTTAGCCCTTTGTCAACAATCTGAACAGTGATTATGTAAAACCACTGTTTTAAATGACTATTCATCTTTCGGGGTATCAATCGTTCCTTCGGCATACACATCAGAAATTTGCTCAAGTGTAATCGCCATATCAGCATCTTCATTGTCATGCCAAGCATTTTGATGTTTCTGCTCTTCTTGCTGCTGCTTTTTCATCATCATCACCCTTTACTGTTTTTCTTAGTATGAGTGATGACCATCAAAATCATTCAGCAGAATTGTCTTCGAAATACTCTTTGTAGTACCCGCCTACTTTACCCGTATTATCAACGACAAAGAGAAATTCCTCAGTTTCATTTTTCACATCATATGTGTGTCCAACCGTTAATGCCCGGTCAACCATATATTTTTTCGCATTTGTATGTACACATTTTACTTGTTTTACCGTTTCAGCCGTTTGCCAATTTTGATGGATCATGATTTAAAAACTCCTTTTTTCATCTATACATTTATTGTAGCCAATTTTTCATGAAATGCAATGAGTGTTATCGATTGCTTTCAAACATGTCGTGTAATATGATAAATGTATACGTTTACATCTGTGTGCGTATACAAATTGCTTCATGTCCACTTTTTCCACCTAGAACTCGCAGAACAACCCATATCTTTAAGGAGGTTTGTTTATTTATGAGCTCTACAACACTTCAAATCAGTTCAAAACTCGAATCTTTTCTCCAAGGGACGAAAAAACTCTACATTAACGGTCAGTTTGTCACAAGTCATGATAACAAAACATTCTCTACACCTAACCCTGCCACAGGAGAAACCCTTATTGATGTATATGAAGCAGGTGCAGCCGACATTGATGAGGCAGTAAAAGCTGCTAAAAAGGCGTTCCATGGACCTTGGCGTTCTATGTCTGCAGCCGAACGTGCCCGCTTGATGTTTAAGCTGGCAGATTTAATGGAAGAACACCAAGAAGAACTAGCTCAGCTGGAAACACTTGATAATGGAAAACCAATTAATGAAACAACCAATGCGGATATCCCTCTTGCCATTGAGCACATGCGCTATTATGCAGGGTGGACCACAAAAATGACTGGACAAACCCTTCCTGTCAGCCAGGGATATTTTAATTATACCCGCCATGAGCCTGTTGGCGTTGTGGGACAAATCATTCCTTGGAACTTCCCGCTCCTCATGGCCATGTGGAAAATGGGTGCTGCACTAGCAACAGGCTGCACCATCGTTTTAAAGCCAGCTGAACAAACACCGCTATCTGCTTTATATTTAGCTGAATTAGTGGATAAAGCCGGATTCCCAGAAGGCGTGATTAACATCGTTCCTGGATTTGGTGAAACAGCCGGTGAAGCATTAACCGATCACCCTGATGTCAATAAGCTGGCTTTCACTGGATCAACAAGTGTTGGGAAATTGATCATGGAAAAAGCAGCCAAATCCATCAAGCGTGTTACTTTAGAGCTTGGCGGAAAATCGCCGAATATTATTTTACCAGACGCCGATTTAAAGAAAGCCATTCCAGGTGCATTAAACGGCGTGATGTTTAACCAAGGCCAAGTGTGCTGTGCAGGATCAAGGGTCTTTGTGCACCGGAGCCAATATGATGAAGTTGTCGATCAAATGGCTAAATATGCGACATCCTTAAAACAAGGAGCTGGTCTTCATCATGATACCCAGATTGGGCCTCTAGTGAGTAAAGAGCAGCATGAACGTGTGTTAGGTTATATCGAAAAAGGGAAGTCAGAAGGTGCAACAGCCGTAGTCGGTGGTGACTGCCCTTATGAAGCAGGCTATTTCGTCTCCCCTACTGTCTTTAGAGATGTAGAAGATGAAATGACAATCGCAAAAGAAGAGATCTTCGGTCCAGTTCTATCTGCGATTCCTTACGATTCCATTGATGAAGTGGTCGAACGGGCCAATCAATCTGACTATGGGTTAGCGGCAGGACTTTGGACAGAAAACTTAAAGCATGCCCACGATATCGCTGCACGCCTAGAAGCAGGAACCATTTGGGTCAACTGCTATAATGTCTTTGATGCCGCCTCCCCGTTTGGCGGATATAAACAGTCAGGCCTTGGCAGAGAAATGGGATCATATGCCCTTAACAACTATACAGAAGTCAAAAGCGTGTGGATTAATCTGCAAGACTAATCATTTAAGAAAACCGATGACGATGTCATCGGCTCAGATTGTTGACAAAGGGCTAAAATGAACTTGATTTTAGCCTTTTGTCTTTTTTTCAGTGTGATAGAAAACCTTTGCAGTCTAGGAAGGACGAGTACTGGAGCGGAGCGAATTTGACATTCGTGAGCACCGGAACGCAGGACTGACAAAGAATGCGAGGGTTTGTCGACACGCTGAGCCGGTGACGATGTCATCGGCTTTTTTTGAGCTGTCATGTGACAGGCCGACTCCTGAATATAGTGATAAAGGAAAGGAGCATGGCCGAATGCAAGATTTAAAAACGAGAGTCAACGAATATATCGATGAACTGCACATGCAGGTAGAACGTAGACAAAGAGAAGATGGCGCATTTATTTTCTGCTTTGAAGGACCTATGATGACAAATGCTTTTTTCATTATGCTGTTAAAAGCCGTTGGTGACCCCGATCAGCAATTGATCCATCAATTGGCCGAAGCAATACATGCCAAACAAAATGAAGATGGTTCCTTTTCTTTGTATCATGACCAGTCGGGACATCTCACAGCTACAGTACAAGGTTATTGCGGCATGCTCGCATCTGGCAGATTTCAAAAAGACGAGCCCCATATGGAAAAAGCAGCACAATATATTCGCTCAAAAGGTGGACTAAAGAGCGTTCATTTTATGACAAAGTGGATGCTTGCCGTAAATGGCATGCACCCTTGGCCCTACTTCTATGCACCTCTTTCCCTTTTACTCATCCCTACGTCTTTTCCGCTGCACTTCTACCACCTTAGTGCCTATGCAAGGATTCATTTTGTCCCCATGATGATCGCACTGAACAAACGGTATACCTCTCATGGTGCGTTTCCATCATTAGCCCATCTTGATGAAAACATGTCTAAAAATCCATTTGACTGGTTTATGGCAAGAGAAGAACGTTCGACTGATCACTTCCTCATGTATATGCGGTCATATACAGCCCTCGACAGCCGGCTCGACTTTTTCGGATATGAAGCGGCAAAGCGATACATGTTTGACCGTCTTGAAAAAGATGGGACGCTGTACAGTTACTTAAGTGCAACCATCTTTATGGTCTATGCCCTCATGAGCCTTGGGTACTCCCCTGGACATCATCTCATTCAAAAAGCAGTCAGGGGTATGAAAAATCTCGTCACCTCCTGTCAAGGCAAGATATATGCTGAGAATTCCACCTCGACTGTGTGGGATACAGCGCTTGTCAGTTACGCTTCTCAAAGAGCAGGAAGAAAACGAGAAGATCCCATGATCATGAATTCCTTCACCTATTTGCTGGACCGCCAGCAAATGAAGAAAGCGGATTGGGCAGTTCATAACCGGCATGCTGCTCCTGGTGGCTTTGGTTTCTCACATATCAATACGAATAATCCTGATTGTGATGACACGCAAATTGTGTTAAAAGCGATCCCAAAAGAATACGCTCCACTTCAGTGGAAACGAGGATATGACTGGCTTCTCTCCATGCAAAACCGTGATGGCGGCTTTTCTGCTTTCGAAAAAAATCAAGATCACTTTCTGCTTCGTCACCTTCCGCTTGAATCTGCGGAGGATGCGGCGATTGACCCGTCAACTCCTGATATTACTGGCCGTGTGCTCCATTTGATTGGTTTAGAAGAAAAAGATACTGCTTCACCCTCGATTCTCAGGAAAAAAGATCGATGTGTAAAATGGCTCATTGACCACCAAGAGAAAAACGGATCATGGTTTGGCAGATGGGGTGTTTGTTATATTTATGGAACTTGGGCAGCGTTAACAGGACTGAAAGCGGCTGGCATTCCCTCCTCACACCCTGCTGTGCAAAAAGCGTGCCGTTTCCTAAAGCAGATTCAGCTTGAAGATGGCAGTTTCGGAGAATCGTGTAAAAGTGCAGAACTGAAAACCTATGTCCCGCTTCCCTTTGGCACAGTGGTTCAAACCGCATGGGCGACAGAGGCGCTCCTCCAATATGAGAAAGCAAATAACGCAGGCATTTTGAAAGCTGTCTCCTTTTTAGTGAACCATCACCATACTGAAGAAGCCATGTACTATCCAGTCGGCATTGGACTGCCAAAACAATTTTACATCACCTATCATAGCTACCCATTTGTGTTTCCGATGATGGCTTGTTCTACATTTTTAGAGGAAATGAGGCGTATACATGAATAAAGAAGAATATCGCTCACAGCTCAAAGAGTGGCTTAGCACGATTCAACATGTGTGGCAAGATGATAAAATTCATCGAAAAGTGGAACATTTACGACTCAAAATGGAGGATGACCATTCGAGTGAACAAGAATGGTACGAACTAGCCGAAAGTATTGCAGAAGACATGCAGCCACACGAAGAAGTGCGCGATGTAGCAGCTGGAAATCATCAGTTACCACCACTGCCTTATCGGTATGACGCGCTCGAACCTTATATTTCAAAAGAAATTATGTACTTGCACCATCAAAAGCATCATCAAACTTATGTTGATGGGCTAAATCAAGCTGAACTTGCACTAAAAAAAGCAAGAAGAACCAACGACTTTACCATGATCAAGCATTGGGAACGTGAGCTTGCCTTTCATGGGGCAGGACATTATTTACATTGTATCTTTTGGTTTTCCATGAGTCCTTCAGGGAAAAGAAAACCTACTGGTCAAATGCTTCGTCTCATTGATCAATCATTTGGCAGCTATGAGGCGTTCAAGTCACATTTTTCAGCTGCTGCCAAACAAGTAGAAGGTGTCGGATGGGCGATTCTTGTATGGTCCCCGCGATCTCAGCGTTTAGACATTTTACAAGCAGAGCGCCATCAGTTCCTCTCGCAATGGGACATCATCCCCCTTCTTGCTCTTGATGTGTGGGAGCATGCCTATTACCTCCAATATCGAAATGAAAAGGCGCAATATGTAGACCGGTGGTGGAATGTCGTTGACTGGCGTGAGCCAGAAGCAAGACTAAAACAGGCTCAACAAGTAAAATGGACACCTTTTTGATCGCATACTCCACATAGTTCATTTACTATGTGGGTTTTTATTAGTTTACATAATAATATTATGAACACCCCTTGCAAAATCATAGGTTGTTTTTTCAGAAAATTCATTTAAAATAGAAAAGATATGAAAAGAAAGAGAGTTGAACGATAGTATGAACACCCTTTTACACATTAGTCACTTTGCAGGAAGAACATTCGCTATATGGGTCATTGTCTTTGCTTGTCTAGGTTTTACTTTTCCTGCGGCATTTTCTTTGATTGGACCTTATATCCCTTTTTTACTGGGCATTATTATGTTTGGCATGGGGCTGACGCTGTCTTCTGAAGATTTTAAAGAGCTTTTTAGAAAGCCTCTTTATGTATTGATCGGGGTTTTAGCGCAGTATACACTGATGCCACTCATAGCATTTTTATTGGCCTATGGGTTACATTTGCCTTCTGAAATCGCTGTTGGTGTCATTCTCGTCGGCTGCTGTCCAGGCGGGACTGCATCCAATGTAATGACCTTTTTGGCGAAAGGAAATACGGCCTTATCCCTTGCCGTGACAACGATCTCGACACTACTTGCTCCCATTTTGACCCCTGTTTTTATTTATATTTTTGCAAAATCTTGGTTATCTGTATCACCGGGTGCTTTGTTTTTGTCGATTGTCCAAGTTGTCTTAATTCCGATTATTTTAGGTGTCATCGTCAAATTGTTTTTTAAAAAACAAGTGACGTATGCTGTACAAGCACTTCCACTTGTATCTGTTACTGGCATTGTCGCCATCATTGCAGCTGTTGTCAGCGCAAATAAAGAACAGATTCTGCAATCTGGACTGCTTATTTTTGCCGTTGTTGTTTTACATAATGCTCTTGGTCTATTATTGGGTTACCTCATTGCAAAATGGTGTAAAATGGACATTCCTTCTCAACGAGCAATTTCAATAGAAGTAGGGATGCAAAATTCTGGACTTGGCGCAGCCCTTGCAACCGCACATTTTTCTCCACTTGCCGCCGTTCCCAGTGCCATTTTTAGCGTATGGCATAATTTATCTGGCTCTTGGCTGGCAACATTTTGGTCAAAAAGAGGCTACTCAGAAAATAAAGACCAAAAAAGCTAGTACCCTCATCGGTACTAGCTTTTTCTTTCGATTATCCTTCAAGCAATAGCTGTTCAGGATCTTCAAGTAGATTTTTAATCGTGACAAGGAACCCAACAGCTTCTTTACCATCGACAATACGGTGGTCGTATGAAAGAGCTAAATACATCATTGGACGGTTTTCAAAGCGTTCTTCATCAATTGCAACAGGACGAAGTTGAATTTTATGCATACCTAAAATTCCAACTTGAGGACTGTTTAAAATTGGTGTTGAAAGCAGAGAACCAAATGTTCCTCCGTTTGTGATCGTGAATGATCCACCTTGTAATTCATTGAGCGATAATTTGTTATCTCTTGCTTTTTTCGCAAGATGACCGATTTCTTTTTCAATTCCAGCAAATGATAGTCTGTCTGCATCACGGACAACTGGTACCACAAGCCCTTCATTGGCGGCTACAGCAATACCGATGTCATAGAATTTTTTAATGACAAGCTCATCACCTTGAATTTCTGCGTTGAGAAGTGGATATTTTTTAAGTGCTGCTACCACTGCTTTTGTGAAGAAGGACATGAAGCCCAGTTTCACATCGTTTTGTTCAAGGAAGGCATCTTTCCGACGCTTTCTTAGATCCATGACAGCTGTCATATCGACTTCATTAAATGTTGTCAGCATCGCTGCCGTTTGTTGAACTTCAACTAAACGTTTTGCAATGGTTTGTCTGCGGCGTGACATTTTTTCACGCTCAACTGGTTTCCCTGCTTGATCATTTTGCACCGCAGCATTTGCTTTTGGCGCGGCTTTCGGTGCACTTGCAGGAGCTTCATTCTTTTGGTAAGAAGCTACATCCTGCTTTCGTACCCTGCCCAGCGGATCTGCGGTTGGAATCTCAGATAAGTCTAACCCCTTCTCTCTTGCTAGTTTTCTAGCTGCTGGAGAAGCGATCGTTCTGCCATTACCAGATTTCGGCTCTTCTTTTGCTGCCTCTTCTTTTTGTTCAGCTGCTGGTTCTTCTTTCGAAGCTGGTGCAGAATCTTGCTCAGGTGCTGGAGCTGCGGACTCGCTTCCGCCAGCTTCACCTGCTGCAATCGTTCCGATGACTTCTCCAACTTGGACAGTGTCACCAGAATCTTTCAGTACTTCTTTTAGAACACCAGATTCTTCAGCTGTCAATTCGACATTGACTTTATCTGTTTCAAGTTCTAACAGGTATTCCCCCTGCTCAACATAATCGCCCGGCTGTTTTAGCCACTGAGCAATTGTTCCTTCCGAGATTGATTCCGCTAGTTCAGGTACTTTAATTTCCGCCATTTTTCATTTCCCCCTTAGTTTTTGCGAGTCAAGCTATCAGATACAATTCGTTCTTGTTCTTTTTTATGAACAGTTGGATCACCCTCAGCCGTACTTGAACGTCTTCTGCGGCCGATGTAACGTACTTTCACTTTTTCAGATGCAATTTCACGTAAATATGGCTCAATATATCCCCAAGCGCCCATATTTTGCGGTTCTTCTTGCACCCATACGATTTCTTCTAAGTTCGTCAGTTTTGATAAAATGGCTTTAATATCTTTGGCTGGGAATGGATATAATTGTTCCACTCTCGCAATATGAAGCCAATCTTTTGGGTCTTCCATTTGAGTAAAACGATCACTAATATCGATCGATACCTTCCCGCTCGATAGCACAAGGCGTGTTACTTTTTCATGATCATGCACAAGGCCCGGCTGTTCAAGAACTGGACGGAACTGTCCATCTGTTAGTTCTTGGACTTCGGATAATGTGTTCGGGTTACGAAGCAGACTCTTCGGTGTCATGATGACAAGAGGACGAATCTCTTCACGAAGCAACATTTTCGCCTGTCTTCTAAGAATATGGAAGTATTGAGCTGCACTTGTCAGGTTCGCAACTGTCCAGTTATTCTCAGCAGCTGATTGCAAGAAGCGTTCTGTTCTTCCACTAGAATGTTCTGGACCTTGTCCTTCATATCCATGTGGCAAGAGCATCACAAGCCCTGACTTTTGTCCCCACTTGGCGCGGCCTGCTGAAATAAATTGATCAAAATACACTTGAGCCGCATTTGCGAAGTCTCCAAATTGAGCTTCCCAAATCACTAATGTTTCAGGAGAATAGACATTATAACCATATTCAAACCCGATGACAGAGCCTTCTGACAGTGGACTATTATGGACTGTAAATGATGCATTTGCATCACTCAGTTCATGAAGAGCAATGAATTCATCACCCGTTTGACTGTCGTGAAGAACAAGGTTTCTTTGAGCAAATGTACCTCGCTCAGAATCCTGTCCGGTCATTCGAATCGGCGTACCGTCTTTTAATATAGATGCAAATGCAAGTGCTTCACCAAGTGACCATTCCACTTTGCGATCATCTGTAAACACTTTTGCACGTTTTTCAAGGATCCGCTTTAGCTTACCGAATACTTGGAAGTCTTTCGGCCAGCTAATCAATTCTTCATTCAGCTTTCTTAATACATCAAACTCTACAGATGTATCAACTGCAGGGAAACCGTTAGATACAGGCTCTGGCAGTTCGATTTCTTGAATCGTATGTTCTTTCTTTGAAGGCACTTTTTTATAAGCTTCTTCAATTTTTGCCGTGACAGCCTGCTCAATTTCTTCTCTTTGTTCTTTTGACAGAAGGCCCTCAGTGACAAGCTTATCTGCGAAGATATTCTTGACCGTTTTGTGCTTTCTGACCGCATCGTACAGCATTGGCTGAGTAGTAGAAGGCTCATCCATTTCGTTATGGCCATATCTGCGGTAGCCAATCAAATCAATTAAGAAATCCTTTTTAAACCGTTTACGGTATTCTACCGCCAGCTGAACAGCTGCTAAACAGGCTTCTGGATCGTCTGCATTGACGTGAACAATTGGAATCTCGAAACCTTTTGCAAGGTCACTAGCGTATTTCGTTGAACGAGATTCATTGCTTTCTGTGGTAAATCCAATCATATTGTTGGCAATGATATGGATCGTTCCCCCCACTTGATAGCCGACTAATTGACTTAAATTTAATGTTTCTGCGACAATTCCCTCTCCAGGAAATGCAGCATCCCCATGAATTAAGATGGCTAACGCTTTTTCAACGTCTTGAACTGGATAGCCTTTTTGAGTACGCGATTCTTGCGCTGCACGAGTGCTTCCTTCAATAATCGGGTCAATAAATTCCAAGTGACTTGGGTTATTGGCAAGTGTGACTCTTGCACTCTTTGTATCTTCATCTTTGATTTGGCGGTCAGCACCGAGATGGTATTTTACATCCCCTGTCCATCCGTAGCTGATGCCAATAGAGCCTTCTGATGGTACAAGCTCTTTATTAGGTGCATGCTGGAATTCTGAGAAAATGATCTCATATGGCTTTCCTAACACATGTGCTAATACATTTAAACGGCCTCTATGTGCCATTCCAATGTTAATATTTGAAGTCCCTTGTGTAACAGACTCGGATATAATTTCATCAAGTACTGGAACAAGTGCGTCTAATCCTTCTATAGAAAAACGCTTTTGTCCAACAAATGTTTTATGAAGGAACTGCTCAAATTGCTCGACTTCTGTTAATCTTTTGAGTACAGAAACTAGTTTATCTGCTGGTTTTTTCTTAAATAATTCGCCAGACTCAATAGATTTAGAGAGCCAGTTTCGCTCTTCGAAGTCATGTACATGATCAAACTCAAATGAAATGGTACGCTTATACGTATTTCTCAAATGGTTAATGGCTTCTATGCCGTTTGAAATGTGTTTAGGTGCATCTGGACTAATAATTGATATTGGAATATTCTTAACGTCTTCTTCAGTTAAACCGTATTCCTTTAATGGAAACAGCTCTTGTAATTCCTTTTCTTTGCGAAGAGGATTGACGGAAGCATTTAAATGGCCATACGTTCTGATGTCTTCTGCCAGTTTAACGACTGATGCTATCTTTTGGATTTGTTCAGAAGTAACTACGCTATTTTCTTTTTTCCCAATTTCCTCCTTCATTTCACTCGGTGGTGCACCAAGTTCATCAAATATGCCTCTTATGTCTTCATCAACACTAGTAGGATCTTGGACATATTGATCGTAGAGCTCGAGCACGTAGCCGAGGTTCGGACCATGAAATTCTTCCCAACTCAACGGTTGTTTCACATCATTTTGAAACATTTTGAACACTACCCCCAACTTTGATCATCAAGTGATTGAACACTATCTCGATATAACTTCCAGAACACAATGACCAAATTTATGTAATAAAACGCTTCCAATCATATTCTACCACTGTTTCGGATTACTTTCTACATTCTTTGTTCAATTAAAGATAAAAAATTCAAAGAAAAACAAAAAATTTAAATCATTCCGAAAAATATTTTAAAGAAAGGGGCAAAACCTTATGCCCCAATGCTTTTATGCAGCAATTTCTTGAGTAATGGATAGAGCACATCTGGCAATGTATCGACATCCGGTACAAAAATGCTGAACTTGCCATACATATCTTGGATCGTTTTCATCTGCGCCTCTTCAATCGGAGAATTGGATAAAAACACATTGATCACTTCAATTCCCTTTTTTCTCGCTTCGAGAACCGCTTCATGTGTATCCACGATCCCATTTTGTTCGTAGCTGAATGCAGCCGGCTCTCCGTCTGAGAAAACAATGAGGAATTTTTGCTCTTCTCTTCGTTTTAAAATCATTTTTGTCATTTGGCGAATCGCATATCCATCCCGGTTATCCTCTTCTGGCTCAAGTGACATAATGGATGGTCCTGCGTCAAATAAGGAATCTTTGAACGATACGACGGTGTTAAAGTAGTTCGGTTGACTTGTTTCAGTTGCGTCATTTGTATCTTCCCAGAACCCTACAATTTGATGAGGTACCTGAACTGATTTTAATGCTTCATGAAACAGAACAATCCCTTTTTTTGTCTCATCCATCTTGTCAAACATACTCGCAGAGCAGTCAACTAATAAAGTGAACACAGCATCAATTTGAGAAGATGGCGCTTGTTTTTTATAAAATAGTCGAGGATTGGACTCTGTAAAATAACGAATGAGCTTTTTGCTGAGACGTCCTGCATGAAGATCTGTTTTTGGCCATGATTTTTTATGCTCAAGTGTTTTTTGAATCATTTGTTTTAAGCGTTTCTGATAAGGCTCGATTGCCTTTGCGTGCTGCTTGTACACATCTATTTGGTCTGGTGCAGGAGGTTCTGGTGAAATCATGACTGGAAATGCATATTTGTTTTCTTTTCCATTCTCATGCGCATCTGCCCCGCTTTCTTCTCCTTCTGCCTCTTCTAGTGCTTCAAGCTTTGAATAGTCTTTTCGATGGGTTTGTTTGGCTGAACCTTGAACCGTTCCAAGCGCCTGATCTCCATCGTCACCTTCTCTTGCCGCATCTTTACCGAGATCGCTTTTACCACCGTGTTCTAAATCAAATTGAAGGAAACTTTTAGATGGTGCTTCTGTTTCTCTATGCCATACTTCCATATATTCATTATGGATGTCTTCATCCCCCTCTTTTTCCCGATCGACTTTTATATCCTCACTTAATTTAGGCTTTCTTTTGAGGTCATGGAAAAGCGGTTCTTTTGCCGCTTTTTCATAGTCCAATTCTGGGAAGAAAAAGTATGTATTCAGCATATCCTTTTCAAGGAGCTCATCGAAGCCTTCTGTCAATTCCTTGACAATGATGGCGATATCAGATGTCGAGCGTGCGTCATATACACGTTCAAGACTTGACTCAATAAACGGAATCATTGGATCTATCCGCTCATGAAGGGGTGGAATTTCTTCAAGCGGAGATTCGGCTGTCAGCTTCACGTATATCGCACAAAAGAGTGCATCTGTTAAAATACTGCGCTCTTGGTTAATCGTTAATTGTGTTTTAAAGTGACGTCTGTAAAGCTCTCTTCTTCGTTTAAATACCTTTTTTGTTCCTGGGCGGTCACGTTTAATCCGCTCTTCAATGCGGATATCTTCAAACAGCATAAACAATTGTTTGCACACATCAGGAATGGATAATGTGTGGGCATAGCGAATGATGTCTTCAAATACTGTAAGATCGCTATACACTGTCCCTACTGCTCGCAGAAACACATCACTTTTTAGGCCAGCCATCATATCCTCTTGATGACGATCATCCCAAAAATGGCTGATGAAAATTTTCTTTTCAAACGGTTCATAGTACGATTGAACACCGTATTCAAGCTCCACATCATCACTTTTGGCAAGTGTTTTGGCTAAATCCGTTAATTCCATAAATAGAAATGAATCGATTCTGCTGTCATTAAATTTGATGAATTTCAAAAGTCAGAACCTCACTCGAATAATGTTTGAGCGATATTTCTTACCGCTGCTTTTTCCCGGTCATCTTCTAGCTTCTCTACAATTCCTCGTTCAATTGCACGAAGCGGCGGGATATATTGCGCAAGATCACATGTATCTAACAGTGCGCGAATGGATGCGGCTTCTTCACTGACCTGTCCATTGTGTGCTTGGACGATGAGATCTGATGAGAGCTGTACGAATTGATCGATTAACCGCTCATCCTTTAATACGGATTGAGTGTGCAGTACTTCTTTTAAAATGCCACCGCCAATGTAAGGAACTTCAATGACAACAAAACGGTTTTTCAGCGCTTCATTGAGCGGCACTGTCCCCACATACCCCTCATTGATTGCTGCAATCACGCCAAAACCTTCTTCTGCTCTAACGACTTCACCTGTAAATGGGTTTGTCATCATTTTTCTGTAATCAAGCACACCGTTTAAAATAGGCAGTGTTTCTGGTTTTGCCATGTTGATTTCATCAATATATAAAAGGTGTCCTTTTTTCATTGCTTTTGTAACGGGTCCTTCAATGAATTCTATAGAAGCAACTTGTCCATCATTATGGATGGTTTTATAGCCAATAAGACTTTCTGCATCAAGGTCAACTGAGCAGTTTACACTGTGCATCGGCTGTTGAAAAAACGCGGATAAAGTTTCTGCTAGTTTTGTTTTACCTGAGCCCGTCGGTCCTTTTAACAGAACATTTTTTCCTAGGGCAAGTGCAATCATGGCATCTTGAATAATAGACGTATCTTGTGATTCATAGCCGCCTGTTCCGATGAGCGGACGAAATTCTTCTTCGAGAACTTTTCCTTTTGCTTCGATCATTGCTTGAATTTCTTCTGGGAGTGATGGTTGGTTAAACATATATGATTAATTCCTCTCTTCGATCATTTTCCTCACCAAGTATACTAAAAAAACCTTTATGCACTCAATACATAAAGGTTCGTCTTCTGTTATTTTACCATTTCTTTTGTGATGTCTCCGCAAGCAATGCGTTTCCCCGAGTTACCAGAAGGGTTGCTTAAGTAATCATCTGCTTCTGCATGGATGATGAAACTTCGCCCGTTTTGATCGATTAATTGATTTGGGCCTCCCTTTAACGTCACATCTGGTACATTCACGACAACATCAATTTGTCCATCTGCCCCTACCTCTAAATTAGGCATATCTCCAGCATGGTGCCCCTTTGGGTTGTCGAAGCCATGCTCTCTATGGGTCGGATTAAAGTGAGCCCCCGCCGTTTCAAAATCTGGCGTTTCACATATTCCTGTTTCATGAATATGAAAGCCGTGAGGACCTGGCGGCAGTCCTTTCGCTTTCACATGCAGATCCAGCCCATTTTCTGAGGACTCTCTTATTTCAATGCTCCCTATTTTTTGCCCGCTTTCGTTTATGAGTGACGTTGTGACTGGTGCTTGTTTAGGTGCGGCAACTTCTCTTGTTTCTTCTGTCGTTTCTTTTTTCGGCGGTGCATGACATGCTGATGCGGTAAAGATCAAACATATCATGATCATCCACACTGACTTTTTCATTTATGACTGCCCCCTTTTGTTATCAGTATGGACAATCACAGCAACGGGCAAACAAAAAAAGCCGAAAATCGGCTTTTTTAGAAGAAACGTTTTGCGCCTAGGTAGGCTTTTTTCCAATAAGGATTGCTTAAGTTTGAAATCCCTACTCCGCTGTCACTTGCATGAAGGAAATCTCCTCCACCTAGGTATAGTCCCATATGAGAAGGACCTGCTTTGTACGTTGTGAAATAAACAAAATCTCCAACTTGTGGTGTGCTGACAGGCGTCATCATATTCCAGTATCCTGCTGTACTCAATCTAGATACTGATGAAACCTTATTAATGAGATAGTAAACAAAGCCGCTGCAATCAAATCCAGCTGGTGTATTGCCGCCCCATCTGTAAGGAATGCCTGTGAGTTTTTTACCTTCTTGAATCATTGTCGTGATTTTTGCATTCATTGGAACGTCATTTTTATTATTGTTGACCGGTGTTGTTGAACCGTTTGACGTAGAACCATTAGATCCAGTTGAACCGGAAGCTGTTCCGTTGATTTTTAATACTTGTCCAATTCTAAGCACATCACTTTTCAAGCTGTTTGCTGTGCGGATTGATTGAACCTGCACCTTAAACTGATTCGCAATTTTCCATAATGAATCACCTGATTTAACCGTATAAGATGTGGTTTTACTACTTGAAGACTGATTGCTGTTTGAAGGCGTGCTAGGTTGAGCAGGTGCTTTCGGCTGACTTGGTTTTGACGTCACCGTTCCTTTTACCTTCAATACTTGATTTGGATAAATCGTATCAGATTTTAGCGAGTTCAATGTTTTAATTTCACCAATTGACATATTTAACGAATTGGCAATTTTCCAAAGTGAATCGCCTAATTTCACTTTATATGTACTAGATGCTGACGACGAACTATTAGAATTCGTTGATTTGTTACTTGAGCTAGAATTAGATGTTGAGTTTGAATTTGTTGACTGGCTGCCGCTCGTTTTCGCTGTTCCAGACACTTTCAGCTTTTGTCCAGGACGAATGAGGTCACTGTTTAAGCTGTTCAAACTTTTCAAACTTGCAACTGACATTTTGTGATTCTTCGCAATCAGCCATAATGAATCCCCAAGCTTGACTGTATAGCTAGATGTTGTTGAAGCACTTGATTTCGTTGCTTTTGAACTTGTTGATGAGCTGGATTTTGAACTTTTTGCACCAGGAATCTTTAAGCTTTGTCCTGCAAAAATCATCGTTGTTTTTAATTGATTAAGAGATTGAAGCTCCGAAATACTTGTATTGTACTGTTCGGCAATCTTCCAAAGTGAGTCACCGCTTTTCACCTTAATCGTCTGTGCTTCTGCCGGTGCAGCAATAACAGCTGAGCCAGCGATCGCTGAAACTGTGAGGCCGGTTACTACTTTTTTCTTCATAGAGGAATCTCCGCCTTTCATGATTTCGTCTAACAAGACTTATGTACTGGTTTTGAGTTTAGCATTTAATGGTTCTGCTTCTCTTGCACTATTTTATCTTCATTTCTATTATATTACTCGACATGAAGACGTTGGGCAATAACAAATAGGTTAAAGCAGCCAACTCAAAATGCTAAAACAAAACCATATCGTTTCTATCGGCTGCTTGCTGTATTTATAAACCTTTTTTAAGGAAATTTTAAATTGACGTTTAGAAATTTGTCAAAACATGCACACTGTTAGTTTCATAGTTCTATTCTACATGACAAATTTTTCTTTATCAAATGACTTTTTGCTCAAGTGGTTGTTTTCTCCTCAAATGAAAAAAGCATCCTTCCAAATGAAGAATGCAGCAGTTCGTTTTTATTTTCTTATTTCTGGATCTTTTACGGTGAGCGGATAAAGCACTCCTTCTTTCGCAAACGACATTTTCCCTGTTTCTTCTGATACGACAAGAACAAGTGCATCGGTCATACCAGAAAGTCCGATCGCTGCCCTGTGTCTTGTGCCAAGAGAAGGGCTGACTTTTTTTGAGGTGAGCGGTAGGACATTTGCAGCGGAGACAAGTGTATTTTCTTTGACTAAAAGAGCACCATCATGCAGCGGATTTCCTGGGTAGAATATACTCTCTATTAACGATGCACTAATTTTCGCATGGAGGTTTGTCCCTTTTTGTATATAATCCTCCACCTCATCTCTCCTTTGAATCACAATCAGTGCGCCATGCTTTTGTTTTGATAAGTTCTCAATGGCTAAAGAAAATTGAGCAAAACCTGGTGTGAATTCTTCCATATATGCTTGTAAATAAAACGAGGAAGCCTCTGCATGCATTTCATTAAACTGATCATGCAATGATTCGAGTTCACAAAGAAGGCATTGTTCCGTCTGGTCAAGCGATTCGACGATTTTCCTTGCATCCATCATAATTTGCGTTAAATGAGATTTCATTTCTAACTTAAACATCGCTTCTTCATTTGTGCGATTGATCATCTCACCATGTCCCTCCTTCTTTCGCTTGTGTCATAAAATAACAAATTGTGCACATTCTATTTGTATGGAGGTGAATTCAATATGACCATTCAAAAAGTGATTCAATATGCTTGCAGCATTTTAGGTGTTGTCAGTCTTTCTTTTATTTATGCCCAAATGTTCAAAAAAACGAAGCCCTCAAAGAAAAATAATCCGACGGAGAATTGATTTTTTTACATAGCGTGATATAATTCCTCTCGTTATTTCTGTTCAGAGAGGAACTTATGATGAGAGAAACGAATAGTATTCGAGCAAAGCTGTCACAATTTTTAACCATATTGATTCCGATTTTAATTACACAAGCAGGTCTTTCGCTCATCACATTTTTAGACACGGTGATGTCTGGAAAAGTGAGTGCAGAAGACCTAGCAGGTGTTGCGATCGGTTCGAGCATTTGGACACCTGTTTATACTGGCCTCGCTGGTATTTTAATGGCTGTTACCCCTATTGTGGCTCAGCTGATGGGTGGCGGCCGCAGGGAAGACGTTCCTCGTGCAGTCTTCCAGGCCATTTATTTATCTTTTCTTTTAAGTATCGTGGTGATTGTTATTGGATCGTTGTGTGTTCCTTTTATTTTAGGGAGACTTGGGCTTGAACCATCCGTAGAAACTATTGCCCGTCATTTTCTCAGCTTCCTTGCTATTGGGATCATCCCGCTTTTTGGTTATTCAGTCATGAGATCGTTCATTGATGCATTAGGAAAAACACGTGTGACGATGTTCATTACGTTAACCGCACTTCCTATTAATTTTGTTTTAAATTATCTCTTTATTTTTGGAAACTTTGGGTTTCCAAAGCTTGGCGGTGCAGGGGCTGGTCTTGCATCTGCGCTGACGTATTGGGCGATTTTCATCATGAGTATTTGTATTGTCATCAAAGCCGAACCGTTTGCATCCTTTCGGTTGTTTCAGACATTACCTCGTTTTAACGTCTCCCGAATGGGTCAAATACTGAAAATCGGTATCCCTATTGGGTTTGCGATCTTTTTTGAAACAAGTATTTTTGCAGCTGTCACGCTCTTAATGGGTCACTTTGATACCGTGACAATCGCCAGTCACCAAGCAGCGATGAACTTTGCTTCTATTTTATATATCCTGCCGCTTAGTATCTCAATGGCTTTAACGATTGTTGTAGGTTTTGAAGCCGGTGCCATGCGGTATAAAGACGCAAAAAGCTACAGCTATATTGGCATTGCAACAGCTGTTTTGTTCTCATTATGTACTGCAGCACTCATCTTGTTATTTAGACCTGAGATCGCTGGTTTATATACAACTGAATCAGCTGTTTTACAAATGACACAGCACTTTTTGATGTATGCGATCTTTTTCCAGCTGTCTGATGCGATCGCTGCACCCATTCAAGGGGCTCTGCGCGGCTATAAAGATGTGAATTACACACTGATTGCTGCGTTTGTCTCTTACTGGGTCATCGGCCTTCCAGCAGGCTACTTGATTGGCACGTATACCTCATTTGGAGCGTTTGGTTATTGGGTTGGGCTGATTACTGGGCTTGCCGCAGGTGCCATCGTCCTATTTGTTCGTCTCAGGTTGATTGAGAGACGTATGCATTCTGATACAACAGGAAAAGGCAGCTGACTGAAGTCAGCTGCCTTTCATTTAGTCATTCCATTGATACGTCCAGAAAATTTCTTCATCAAACCATTTTTGGACGACTGGTTCTTTGTTTTTCAACTTTTGTTCAAGCTCTCTTAGCATGCCTTCTGTTTGTGTTCTATGCGCTCTTAGTGCATTTAATTTGATATCGGCTACATCCGTAATATCAATCACAATATCGGCATTTCCTAGCACTTCTTCTCGATTTTTCGTAATGGCCATGCAGTATGTGACGGGACGGTCTTCTTTTTTCTTGCGGTATAGAGCACGAATGACCGCTTCACCTGTTGCATCATGATCAGGGTGTACGCCATGACCTGGATAAAACGTGACAATAAGAGTTGGTTTCACTTCATCAATTATGCGTTCCATCACATCCGCTAAATACTCATCATCTTCAAATTCCAACGTTTTATCTCGAAGACCAAGCATTCGCAAGTCTGTGACATCCATTTCTTTACATGCATTGATTAATTCCTGTTTTCTTAATTCAGGAAGTGTCTCACGGTTAGCATAAGTTGGACTTCCCATATTTCTTCCCATTTCTCCAAGTGTCCCGCATGCATACGTCACTGGAATTCCACGTTTTCTGCTTTGCGCGATGAGCCCTGCGACCCCGAAGGATTCATCGTCGGGGTGAGGCAGCATCACAAGTACATGTTCGTTCATCACTGTTCCCCTCTCTCCTACACCTGAAATGGTGTTTCACTAATTTGTAATGAGATCGCTAGTTTTCCGTCTGGCAGGTGTCCTGCTAACAGCAGGCGACCTTGTTCATCAAACACGTAATCGGTTAAACCTTCTGCGTAAATCCAGCCATCTTCTGTTTTCATCCCGACACGGTATGGACCTTGTCCTTTTATTTTTGCCTGTGAATAGACGACTTTTGCGTTGCGGATATACGCCACGACCGTCATATTTTGCTCATTCACATGCGCTGAATAAGAACCAGTTGTCGTTTCAAGATGAACGAAGACTGGCCGATTTAAAAACGATTCAAGATGTGCTGTGACATCTTCCGTTTGAATTGGTTTCATGAGTGGTTCCTTCCTTCATTTTGAATTAGTTCTCGCAGCTTTTTCGTATGTAAGCTGATCAGCTGTAGTTGATGACCCTGTTCAATCGTGCTTTCTAAAATTCTTTCCACAGCGAGTACATACTTTTGATGTAATGACTTTCTTGCGCGAGGATGGGTGCGTGCATCAAGCAAATCATCTCGTATCGCCTCGTGTAATGAAGTCATATCCACTACATCAAGCTGCCGATTTTTCCATAAAGATTGATAAGCGTGTGCAAGCTCATCGACTGATGACATGTGATCACCTCTACAGTTTTGGTAACAACTTATTATGACATGATCCGCCTGCAAAAAAAAGCAAACTGCTTCGTCTCTTTAATGAGAATTCGCTGTTTTTTTCATTCGCAGTTGAGAGGTTGTAAATAGTAAAATCGCCACCCAAATACAGAGGAATGTCACGATTTTTGCTGCAGATAAGTGTTCGTGATACACAAACAGCCCCAAAAAGAGTGTAATGGTCGGTGCAATATACTGCAAAATACCAACTTGGTATAAAGGAATTCTTTTGGCCCCTTCAGAAAATAAAAGAAGCGGTACAGCTGTAAAGACACCTGCAAAAAATAATAGCCCAAGAGAGCCGAAGCTGCTCGGATTCATCGTGACAACAGGTTCTTTTAAGAAGAAGAATAAGTAAACAAGCGCAGCTGGTGCAAGAAGCAGTGTTTCAATGGTTAATCCAATGGCACTCGTAAAACTCATTCTTTTTTTAATCAGTCCATAAAACCCAAAACTAAAAGCCAATACGAAAGCCACGACAGGAAATGAGCCGTACTGAACAGTTGAGATGATGACACCAGCTGCAGCAATGAGAATGGCGGTGGTTTGCATTTTATTCAGTCGTTCTTTTAAGAAAATGATGCCTAGTAAAACTGATACAAGCGGATTAATATAATACCCTAAACTCGCTTCCAGCATCAGATCGTGATTTACAGCCCAAATGTATACATACCAGTTGACCGAAATTAAAATAGCCGATAAAAGTAATGAAAAAAGTGCTTTTCCATCTATCATCAGACCTTTCACAGTCTGCATCGCTGGACGGACTTGCTTTAAATATAAAAGAATACCGCACATAAAAACAAAGGACCATATGATTCTGTGCGCTAAAATTTCGCCTGACGAAATATGCTCCATCAGTTTCCAATATAATGGGAACAATCCCCATAATGTAAAAGATGCAGCCGTATATAAGACACCTTTTGATTGTTGTTCGTTCAATCTAACCATTCCTTTCTAAACCTATCGTATATTATAGCACGCACATCACATTATGGGCATATACTAATTCAGGGCATTTAGAAAGGATGATTTGCATGTTTGACTGGAACCGATTATTCCCTTTTCAAAAGCAATTTTCAAAAGAAGCGTTAAAAAATTCAGATCCTAAAGACGTTGAGCAATATGTCAATCAAGTCATGGAAAGTGTTTTCGGCTCCAATTATTCTGCTCAATTCCCCTTTCAGGATCCGCTGTCTCAGAAGCAGAAAGAAAGAGAGACAGACGATAAAAAAAAGAAAGAGCCGAATGTTGAAGTATTTGAGACGACAGATCACGTGTTTGTCAAAATAGAGCTCGATCGTCCGAACACGGAAAAAGTAAAAATCAAACATACAGCCAATCTGCTGTTTATTGATCATTTTCCTGAAGAGAATAAACAAAAGAAGGTTGTCCTGCCTGCTGCTGTGAAAAGAAAAGGAACGAAGGCTTCGTATCAAGATGGTATTTTAGAAATTATGTTTTTAAAGCATGATGATCCAGGCATTTCTGAAATTGATATTCCATTATAAAAAGCCTGCTTTGAAATGGAAGCAGGCTTACTCTTTTTTCTTAATAATATGGTGGATATCCGCCGCCATAAGGTGGTGGAACAGGCGGTGGTGGAGGCGGGTAATATGGACGAGGATAATTAAAAATCGCACTTCCTAGAAATCCGCCAAGCAGTCCGCCGACTAAAGGAGCGCCAAAACCAAAAAACAAAGGGACTCTAGATTCATATGGCGGAATGCCAGGGGCACCGCCTCGAAAATACGGAGTATGAGGGTACATGCTTTTCTCCTCCTTTGTCATGTGCCTAACATCAGCATATTCATTAGAAGACAAAACGTTTGGGCAAACCTAAAACTAAGCTTGCTCCTTTTTTTCATGAGATCCAGCATACTCCCCTGCCCAGCGCGATACTTCTCCGAACACACCATGTAATGCACTCCCTTTTTCGGTTAGACAATAGATGACTTTGACTGGCGTTTCAGGAAGTACAGTGCGCTTTATGATTCCTTCTTGCTCAAGCTCTTTTAAGCGTTCTGCGAGCATTTTTTGACTGATGGATGGAATAATGTCCGTCAGGTCTTTAAACCGCTTCGGACCATCAAGCAATACATGAATGATGAGACCATTCCACCTTTTGCCAAGAAGCAAAAAAGCTTGCTGAATGTTTGGACATAATTGAAATTCCATATATTTCAGCCTTTCTTTTCATAATCGTTTGACAAACTAACGGTGTACAATTTAAAATATATCTCTAGTTACAATAAGTAAGTTTCTCACTTTTTTATTTATTGTACCATACTATTTGCAAAAACGGGAGGAAATATCCATATGGCGACTGATCAAAAAACGATTGACATTTTAAAAGAAAGAGCTTCAGTAAAAGAGTATGATACAACTCATGAAATGACAAAAGAAGAGTTAACAGAGCTTCTTGATATCACAACAAAAGCACCATCTGCTTGGAACCTTCAGCATTGGCATTTCACTGTTTTCCATAGTGCTGAATCAAAAGCAAAACTTCTTCCAATTGCTTACAACCAAAAACAAGTCTCTCAAGCATCAGCTGTGATTGCTGTGCTAGGTGACCTTGAAGCCAATCTAAAGGGTGAAAAAATCTACAGTGAGCTAGCAGAACAAGGCTTCATCACAGAAGATATTAAAGAAACATTGATGACGCAAATTAATGGTGCTTATCAAAGCGAGCAATATGCACGTGAAGCTGCGTATTCTAACGCTTCGTTAGCTGCTATGCAATTAATGATTGCGGCGAAAGCAATGGGATATGATACATGCGCAATGGGCGGTTTCAGCAAAGAAGCGTACGTGAAAGAATTCAATGTGAGCGGTCGATACGAACCAGTGATGTTGATTTCTGTCGGGAAAGCAGCAAAAGAAGCTCACAAAAGCAATCGTTTTGACATCGAAGAAGTATCTGATTTCCTATAAAAAACGGCACAGTCTCAGCGTCATGCTGGGGCTTTTTTATTTGCTCTAAATATTATTTTTCCATACTTATTTTTAAGTCTTCCTTTCTCATTCTTCACTATTTACCTCTTTTTAAAAATGAAAGCGTTATATTAGTATGATATTCATAAAAATGATTGTTTTTTCTGAAAATGGTCTTGTGATCTAATCTGACAACTGCTATTATTATGAAATTACAAAATATTAGAGGAGGAAAACATGAACAAAAAACTGATACTGGCGCTACTCATCGCGATTCCATTCATTGGACAGCTTGCACTGCTCCCCTTTGTGAATCGTATTCATCCATTTGTCATCGGGCTGCCCTTTTTCCACTTCTGGCTCTTACTATGGATTGTACTCACACCCGTTTGCACATTTATCATTTACAGGATGCAACATTCAAATGGAGGAACTGACGAATGCAAGGAAACTTAACAGCTTTATTGATTACTGCAAGTATTATTTTCATCGTCGTGGTCATCGGTTTTGCCGCTGGTCGTGATAAATCATCAAGACAATCAGTCGAAGAATGGTCTGTTGGCGGGAGAAAATTTGGCGGGCTTCTCGTCTGGTTCCTTGTTGGCGCAGACTTATATACTGCTTATACCTTTTTAGGGCTCACAAGTACAGCTTATACAGCGGGAAGTGTTGCTTTTTTCGCTATCCCCTATTCAGTTCTTGCTTATTTTATTGCGTATTTCTTCTTACCAAAACTTTGGACGGTTGCAAAAAATCATAAGCTGACAACACTTGCTGATTATGCACGTGAGCGATTTGACAGTAAACTGTTATCCAGTTTGATTGCCATTGTTGGTGTACTCATGCTCATTCCATACATTTGTCTTCAGCTCAGCGGGATTCAAGATACGTTAACTGTCGCTGGAACGAGTTATATTAATGTGAATGCAGTTGTTATAATTTCATTTATTTTAGTTGCACTTTATACATTTTTCAGTGGTATTAAAGGTCCTACATATACAGCCATTATTAAAGATATTCTTGTTTGGGTGATCATGCTCTTTATGGTCGTTTCCCTCCCGATTATTCATTTTAACGGCTGGACTCCAATGATGAATACGTTAGCTAAGGAAGCCCCACAGCTTCTGACGATTCCTGAAGGCGGGCCTAAAGGCATTTTGTGGTTTATTACCGCATCAGGTGTTTCTGCACTCGCATTATTTATGTGGGCACATGCAGCAACTGGCGTTTTCACAGCAAAAAGCGCAGATGCCATCCGTAAAAACAGTATGTTTTTACCTCTTTACAACATTGTATTGATTTTGGTCATCTTCCTTGGCTTCATTGCCTTTTTAGTCTTACCGGAAGATACAAATCCAAGATTTGCTCTTCTTCATTTAATTCAGACGTCATATGGCGGCGTGATGCAGGGGCTTGCGTATTCAACGATTGCACTAGCTTCTCTCATTCCATGTTCGATCATGGCCATTGGGGCATCGAATTTATTTGCCAATAATTTGTACCGTGATTTAATCCATCCAACTGTGTCACCTAAACGGTTAACGATCATTACACGTTCGATGGTATTTATCGTGATCGGGCTGGCTCTACTATTCGGAATGCTCTTCCCAACAGCACTTGTAACGCTTCAACTCATTGGTGTTTCAGGAATGGTTCAAATCTTCCCTGCCATTGCGATCAGCTTGTTCTGGAAAAAACAATCAAGAGAAGCAACGATTGCGGGTTTAGTTGTTGGCATCATCGTCACCTTTACAGCCAATATCTTACAAGTCACGTTTGGTCTTTATGAAGGATTTCTTGGTTTACTAGCAAACGTTGTGGTCATCCTGATTTTGAATCCATTCTTCCAAAAGAATGTCACATCTAATGCTGTGACAAGTGATTTGTTTGAAAAGAATGGGAAAACAACGGAACCTGTGGCTAACAAAGCGTAATACAAGAAAAAGCAGTCCCCTGATGAGGACTGCTTTTTCTATTTCATTTCTTTTTTCAACACTTCAATGGCTTTTTTCATTTGCGTGTCATTTTTCTTGAGCTTATCTTGGATGTTTGTCATCAGTACCGTCGTTGTGTCCCCTGTCAGAATACCATCAGCCTTTAGATCGTGATCTGATTGGAAACTTTTCACGATCGACTGGAATGCTTGATCATAATCTCCATTGGCTTTTGCTTTGTAGCCAAGCGCTTGGAACATTTTTTGAGCCGCTTTGACTTCATCTCCATCATCATTCAGTTGATACGTCTTTTTCGGACTTAAGTATGGCAGCTTCGCATAACTCGGCAGAGATGCTTTCACCTGTGGCTCAATTCCTTTTTTGTGAATCCAAGACCCGTCTGGTGTCAGCCACTTGGCAATGGTTAATTTCACACTAGAACCATCATTGTAGCTTTGCGCATTCTGAACAGTCCCTTTACCAAATGTCTTTTCTCCAACCAGTTGAATGCTAGAGGATTGGTGCAGAGCTGCCGCCATGATTTCAGCAGCACTCGCTGAACCGCCGTTTACAAGAACAACTGTCGGCTGATGAACTTTGCGTTCTTTTTCTGCTTTGTACACTTGTTTCTTTCCTTTTTCCTCAACCTGCATAATGACTTTTCCTTTATCGATAAAGTCATTGCTCATTTCAATTGCTTCTGTCATAATGCCGCCTGGATTATCTCTCAGATCAATGACAAAACCTTTTGCCCCTTTTTTCTCGAGGTCATCAATCGCTTTATCTAACTCTTTAGACGTGGTTTCAGCAAAAGACGTGATTTGGATTTCGCCTATTTTATCTTTTGTTAGTTTTGCATACACCGTTTCAAGTGGAATCGTATCTCTTGTGATCGTGACATCCACATTTCCAACACCTTGTCGGTTCAAATGCAGTTTGACATCCGTTCCTTTTTTCCCTCTGATAAGAGAAACGGCTTTATTCACTGACATACCTTTTGTACTTTTACCATCCACTTTTAAAATACGATCATGAGGTTTCAAACCAGCTTTTTCAGCAGGAGAGCCTTTAATCGGTGCGACAATTAAAATTTGTCCATCCTTCTCTTCTACTTGTGCACCAATTCCTTCAAATGAAGATGAAATCGTGTTGTTAAATCCTTCGGCTTCCTCCTGATCCATATATGTAGAGTATGGATCATCAAGTGATGCAATCATTCCTTGAATCGCACCGTCTACTAGTTTTTGATCATCCGTTTTTTCGTAATACTCGTTTTTTACCTTCGTATATGCAGCCATGAGTTTACTAAACTTCTCATCTCCTGAAACGCTGACAGCACCTTGTTTTGTGATCACAAATGTAATCGCTGAGGAAAGCGCTGCTGTCACCAGAATGGCTATCACGAACTTTAATTGTTTTTTCAAAAAAACACCACCTTTATCTCCTTTCATTATTATCAAGGACGATTCTTCATCCGTCAACCAAAGGATCAAACTTCTATTTGAAAAGATAAGCCATTTCGCCTTGCAATGCATAATCTTTAGAGAGAAACATGATAAGGAAAGAAGGGATTCCATGAGTGACTATGTAGAAATGCTTGCCTATTTTGGTGTATCAGGTGCCCATCCTGGCGGAATTGAGCTAACAAAAACGATGATTGAGCATCTTCACTTGGCGTCTGACGATCGTATACTGGATGTTGGATGCGGCACAGGACAAACAGCCGCCTATCTAGGACATTTAGGTTATGAAGTAGAGGCGATTGATACACACCCTTTGATGATTGAAAAAGCCAATCTGCGATTCGAGCGGGAACAACTACCTTTCCGTGCACAGCAAGCATCGATCGAACACCTGCCATTTGCGGATGACTCGTTCTCTCTACTGATCAGTGAATCTGTTTTAAGCTTTACCCATTTACCTGCTGCGCTTGCTGAGATCAAACGGGTGCTTGCTCCTGGAAAACAATTGATCGCAAATGAGGCTGTGTTAAAAGTGCCGCTCCCCTCAAAAGAACAGGCAACCATTCGGGAGTTTTATGGGTTTCACTCCCTCTTTTCATTTCCTGAATGGAAAAGGCAGTTAGCGTCCGCAGGATTCCGTGACATTCAGATTCTCTCATTTGATGAACACATGGTGCAGGAAGAGCCGACCGAAATGGAATTATCAGATCAAATACCACCTTCTCTTTATGATACATTACAGACACACTATGACCTGATTCAAACACACCGAGAACATCTGAGTCACCTTGTATTTGAATGTACAGTATAAAATGAGCGAATCTCCTATATGTTTTGTCCAAACTCTATGAAGTCTTTCGCATAGGATAAGAGTGAAAAGAGTTTGTCATAAGGAGGAAAAACATGGAGCGCTACTATAAACTTTGTCAGCAGCATATGGGGAAAGTAGCTAGAATTACTGATCGAAATGGCAGAGTACATGTTGGACGTATTGAGCGGGTGTCAAACCGCAAAGTTTATATCCGTCCAGTCGGCGGGTCCCGCAGGGGCTTAGGCTTTGGCTATTACGGAGGTTATTACGGAGGCTATTATGGCTGGGGTCCAGCTTATGGCATCGGTCTCGGTTTTATTACCGGCTTCGCATTAGCAGGTTTGCTCTTTTTTTAAAACGGCGTATAAAAGAAGGCCTCCTAGCTTCGGGAGGCCTTTTATTTGTTTATATTTTCTTCACTTTGTTCATATACTCTTCGAATGTTAAATCATGATCGTGCATCGCTTTTGCAGCTTCTTTCCCTACATAGCGCAAGTGCCACGGCTCATATTCATATTTCGTGATGTCTTCTTTCCCTTTTGGATAACGGATGATAAAGCCATATTTATAAGCGTTTTTGGCTACCCATTTACCATCAGGTGTTTCACCAAATTTTTCAGAGATTTCAAAGCCGGCACTTTTTGAGGAAATATCCATAGCTAAACCTGTTTGATGTTCACTTTCGCCTGGTAAGGCTACGGCTTCTTGGGCTTTTTCTTTCCCTTTTAGTTTCACTTCACTATCAAAAATGACTTTTTGACGATCATAGGAACGATAGCCAGATACTGCAGCAAGCTCAAAGTTTTCCTTTTTAGCACCTTTGAATAATTTCGCAAGTGCCTCCGCTGCTTCTTTTCGAATATATCGTTTTTCAATATCCTCTGAAAAAGAGAATTCCACTTTTGGTACAACGAGATCAGAAGGTTTATAGGTTCCTGGCAGTGCATATTCTTTGTTCACTAAAGCAAGCACATTTTCAGGGTTTTGAATGGTCTTCAGTCCGCTCACTACCTTGATGTCATTGAAATATTCACTCTTTAACGTCAGCTCTTGATTAGATGAATCTGCCGTATCGTTTGAGTTTTGCTGGGGTGATGAACTTGCTGCGTTCTTTTGTTCGTTTGTTTTGTTAGATTCAGTGGTACCGCTTTTCTGATCCAGCAACTGGCAGCCTGATAATGCGGCCGTCAAACCAAGAATCGATGCGATTGAGAGTATTTTATAGCTTTTCTTCATGACATACCTTCCTTTTGCTCTACTAAAAAAATAAAGATGCGCTACATCGTAGCACACCCTTTATACTATTATAAAACAGAATCTAGTGCAATTAAGATCATTTCGTCAAATGTCGTTTGACGCTCTTCAGCAGTTGTTTCTTCTCCTGTTAGCACATGATCACTCACTGTCAGAATCGACAACGCTTTTCTGCCAAATTTTGCAGCAAGCGTATAAAGAGCCGTTGTCTCCATTTCGATCGCTAGAATTCCATATTGATCCATCAGCTCAAGTGGTTTTTCATTATAAAACTGGTCTGCTGTAAATACATTCCCAACACGCACAGCTACATTTTTCGCTTCTGCTGTGTCGTAGGCTTTTTTCAGTAAACCAAAATCAGCACATGGTGCGTAATCAATCGGTCCAAATGCCACACGGTTCATTTGAGAATCTGTTGATGATGTTTGAGCTAAGATGACGTCACGTACATTGACATCTTTTTTGATCGCTCCGCAAGAACCAACACGGATTAAGTTTTGAACATCATAGCTTTGGATCAGCTCATTCACATAGATCGAAATAGACGGTACGCCCATTCCAGTACCTTGTACAGAAATGCGTTTTCCTTTATATGTTCCAGTATAACCATACATGCCGCGCACTTCGTTATAGCACACAACATCTTCTAAATATGTATCTGCAATATATTTCGCACGAAGCGGATCGCCTGGCAGCAATACCGTTTCTGCAATTTGTCCTTTTTCTGCTCCAATATGTACACTCATTTTTTAGCCTCCACTTACGTTTAACATGTGTTTAGTCCCATTTATTATAAACGATTGAGATCAAAAAAGAAAATACCAGCTGAAAGTAAAGCTGGCATCGTCGTTTATATTTAACTCATCGTCATTAGGCGTTCACTGCGTTTCCATCCTGCCGGAAAGAGCTGGTAGTAGCACTTCCCTTTTTTCTGGTCATCAATCACAACGATATCCCCTGTTGTGATAAACCGTGCATTGTAATCATTAGGGACTGTATCTTGTACATTAAATGTCGAGAATGCTTTTTCTAGTACATCAAGGTGTGTCCTGCCGCCAATCTTTGTCCGGTACACAGGCTGATGTCCACTTTCTGCACCATATTCAGGTGTTTGATAAATGGTTAAGTGATAAGCTGAAGGTTTCTTTTGAAAAAATCTCAACGTCAATTGCATTCAAATCCCTCCCCTTTTATATAAAATTGGCTGGGATCTATGAATTTCCTTCTTCTATTTTTGTCGAATGACAGACAATTTTTCGTCAATCTTTTTACATATGAGAAATAAAGCTAGTCCTATCGCAAAGCCCCCTGCTACATCAGTGACATAATGCACACCGATATACATCCTGCTGATGCCGATCATCAGCACATAGCACCCTGTCACCATGTAGACTGCTTTTTGTCTCTTTTTCAGCCACGGAACCATTTCAATGAATAGATAGGCGATAAATGGATAGATCGTTGCTGCATTCATAGAATGTCCGCTCGGAAAGCTGTAATAGGTCTCATTTACTAGATGATCAAAGGATGGACGCTCTCTAGCAAACAGTCCTTTCAGTTCATGATTGACCGTTTTTTCTGCTATATATAGTAGAAAAAGCAGCATAATAGAGTGGTAGCGTTTATACATAAACAGCACCACGCTAAAGATGAGCATGATTGGGACAAGCAGCGCACTGATACCAAAGTCAGTCAAAGTCAGCATGACATCATTTAAAAAAGGAAGTCTGATGTTTTCAAACGATAAGATGATCTGGTTGTCCAACTCCTGGAACATGCCAGACACCATAAGCGCTGCGATGGCGCCAAACAAAAGGAAAAAAATGATGACATACACGCGAACCAATTCCCCTCCCTTTCTACTCAGAATCTCTTCAAAGTATAGTGCCTACCACGCCTCTTCTTCAACTATCATTGCTTTCCTCAGCATATATTCAAATGTAATATCGGCAAGCTCAAACGTTTCCAGCTCAGATGGTATGTACCCTCTTTTGACCAGCTCCGTGTAGAAGAATTCTGCAATTTCCTCTGTATCAATCACCAAATCTGCTTCTTTCATTGCTTTCCGCCTCCTTTTTTATGATGTATGAACGCTGCCTTATTTTTATTACAGTTTGTCATAATGGCTCATTCCATACATATAAATGCAGTAAACGAAAAGAAAAGGGGCATGAGGCAATGAAATGGTTAAGCATTTTAGATGGACATACTTTTGATCAGGTGATGGGCCGTATCTTGAGGGGATGGTTTTATGTGATTGCTTTTTTCTGTGTTCCTTACTTTTTATTCGTGTTAGGACAAGTCTTCTTTTAACCAAAATGCTCGTTTAAACTTTCCAAAATAAAGTCCATCATATCCTTATATTCTGGGTCTTTGAAAAATTCATAGAGAATTTTATAATCATTGTAAATATCAAGAAGCTCATCCACTATAGATACAGCGAGAAATTCTAGTGATGCTTCGCTTTCTTGTTTCTCTTCTAACTGTAATAGAGCGGTTTGCACCATATCTTCCTCTATTTCTTTTGAGGTTTCTCCAACGTAATGCACAAAAAGAAGCTGATGAACAAACTGATCCATCTCATATTTTCTTAGGACAAGCGTCAAGTCTTCTTCTTCTGTTTCCAGCCATTCTCCGTCTTTTAACCTTGTCAGTTCATAAATGACATCTTCCCAGCCATCTTCAAGGTAGCGCCATATTTCAGTCCGATGGCCAATGATTTTAAATAGCTCTTTCCCGTAATCCTTTACATATACAACATCGCCAATGAGGAACTCATATTCAATGTCCAGCTTTTCTGTATCTACAATCACCCCGTCGTACTCATCGTAAAGCTGGAGTGATGTTTCAAAATAAAGCACCTCATTATGATTGACCTCATATAGATAATGTTGGTCAATTTGATGGACTTTTGTTATCGTTCCAACTGTGCCGTACATGACAACGACGACAATATCCCCTACTTTATATTTTGGTGCTTTCGCCTTCATTCTGTCTCCCCCTTGCCCGACTTTTGGTCTTAACGTATCGTATGCCGGCGCAAGGAATTCTGCATGGGCAACCACACCATGCAAAACGCCATTTTATTTCTTCATGAAAAAACCGCTTCTTCCATACGGAACAAGCGGTTGTGTGTGTTATTTTTTTTTGACTTCTACTTCGTATTGCTCAAAAGCCTCATCAAATGTCGTCATGGAGCTTAAATAGTCCCCATTTAACTCTAAATAGGCACATAGCTCATGATAATCAGTGGATGCTTTAGGAAAGCTGTGATCTTCATAAGCAGCATTTGCAAAATGACTGATGTCATCCTTCGGTTTTGGATGTCTATACTTCATTAAATAATGGTAAAACGACTTCACCTGTTTTTCCCTCCGCGACACTCTATTTTGTTGTTATATTATACAGGAATTTGATGACTTGTATAGGCGGAGGTACAACTTATGAAGAAAAATCAAAGTAATTACGCTTTAATAACCGCTCCATGCTCATTAATTCTTCATATAAGATTTTTTCTGGAAGTTTTGTTTGATCGACTAAAATTAATTGATCTTCTATCTCTTTTACTGTCTCATCCTTCTGATACGTCATCCCGCAATGCGTGCAAGAAATCGAAGGCGTTTCCAAAATCTCAATCGATTGTGTGCCCGTGATGAGTTCCCAATAGACTGTGGTCTGTCCTGCGTTCGCTTTCTTCTCCTCACACCAATCACATGTCAGCAACGTTATTTCTCCTCCTTTACGGTTTGTTCTTTTTTGAGCTGGGCTTGATATTTCTTCTCTTTTAATTCATCTCGTTTTTCACGTTTGTTTTTGAGCGTATCATGTTCAGGATTCGTTTCATAAGACTCTCTTCGTTTCATTCGGCTTAAATTTTCAGGCGTAAAGGATCTTGCTTCATCCTCAAATAGAGCAGTTATGCCAATGGCGGGTTCTTTCTTTTCTTCATAGATTTCATTAAAATACGCATCTGCTTGGCCTGCGACGTAATGTTCTGGCTCCGGATAAGAGGTGATCACACCTTCAAAGTTACGCAGGACCACTTTCTCTGGGCTTTGAGATAATAAATAATTTGGCTGTAAGGTGATCTTACCTCCTCCGCCTGGTGCATCTACAACAAAGCTTGGCACGGCATAACCACTCGTATGTCCTCTTAAGCCTTCTATGATTTCAAGGCCTTTTGAAACCGGTGTTCTAAAGTGGCCGATCCCCTCAGATAAATCACATTGATAAATATAATAAGGTCTGACGCGAATCATGACGAGATCATGCATCAGCTTCTTCATAATTGGCACACTGTCGTTAATTCCTGCTAGGATCACCGCCTGATTACCAACAGGGACGCCAGCATTGACAAGTCGCTCACACGCTTCTTTTGCTTCTTTTGTGATTTCAATGCTTGTATTAAAGTGAGTGTTCAGCCAAACAGGATGATATTTTTTTAAAATCTCACACAATTCATCTGTAATTCGCTGCGGAAACACGACCGGTGCACGTGTTCCAATTCGAATGATTTCAACGTGAGGAATGTCTCGTAAGTTTTTCAAAATGTATTCAAGCACTTGATCATTAATTAACAGCCCGTCACCGCCTGAAATTAACACATCCCGCACTTCAGGGGTTTCTCTAATATATCCAATGGCGGCATCTAATTGCTTTTTCGGCACGCCCATCCCGATCTGACCGGAAAAGCGCCTTCTCGTGCAATAGCGGCAGTACATGGAGCACTGATTTGTGACAAGAAACAGCACACGATCTGGGTAGCGGTGCGTTAAACCCGGAACAGGTGAATCCTCATCTTCATGGAGCGGATCTTCGAGGTCATATTTTGTTTTATGAAGCTCCTCTGCAATCGGTACAGACTGCATACGAATTGGGCATCTTGGATCGTCTGGATTCATCAGTGAGGCATAGTAGGGTGTTATGTTGAGTGGAATGGTTTTCGTGGAAATCTTCACCCCTTCTTTTTCCTCTTCTGTTAAGTTCACGACTTTTTCTAAATCTTCTAGCGTTTTGACCGTATGCGTCAGCTGCCAAATCCAGTCGTTCCACTTTTCCTCGGGTACGTCCTTCCAAAGTTCAATGTCCTTCCAATGTCGCGCAGGTTGATACAGTTTTTGATTCATATCCATTCCCCCTATCAGCATTCACTTTATACTATGCAAGTTATGTGCCAACATGGGAAAATGCCCCTATTCTTTACAAAAGGAGCTTTTCCGTCACATTCACCTGTTTGAAGTGCCTACTTTTCGGCATCTGTATATTTTTTTAGTTTATACTGCAATGTTTGTCGAGGAATCTTTAAAGCGGCTGCTGTTTGCTTAATATTCCCTGCGTGCTGTCTTAAAGCTTCTTGAATCAGCGTTTGTTCAAATGACGTCACTTGACTTTTTAATGAGGACTCTGGCGGATGACTTTCTATCTGATGCGTCCGCAAATGGACAGGGAGATATGCTGGGGTGATTTCTTCTGCTTCCTTTGGCATCATCAAGACGGCATGCTCGATCGTATGTTTTAATTCTCTCACATTCCCTGGCCACTGATGGGCCATAAATACTTGGACAGTTTCTTCAGAAAGGCGGTTGACGTTTTTTGAAAATTGCTGATGATACGTTTGAATAAAGTGGCTGGATAACAGCTGGATATCATGCTTCCTTGTGCGAAGCGGCGGGATATGAAATGATGACACATGCAGTCTATAAAATAAGTCTTCTCTTAACATTTGTTTTTTAACGGCTTCAAATGGGTCGATATTGAGGGCAGTAATCACTCTGACATTTACTTGAACCGCCTTTGCATCACCTATCCGGCGGACAACACCATCCTCTAACACACGCAGTAATTTTGTTTGAAGCGTAAGCGGCATCGCTTGCAGCTCATCAAGAAAAAGCGTACCACCATCTGCTAATTCAAACAGCCCCTTGCGATCTATTGCGCCCGTATAACTTCCTTTGACAGACCCGAATAAAAGACTTTCAAGCAGCGATTCTGGAAGAGCAGCACAGTTTTGCGGGATAAAGACTTGATCTTTCCGATCAGATGCATGAACAATCGCTTGTACGAGTACCTCTTTTCCTGTCCCAGTTTCCCCGAAGACCATAACCGATGAAGGATATGCAGCAGCTTTTTTCGCTTTCTCCAGCATCTCTTTTAATTGTGGGTCATTTGTTAAAAATGAAGAAAAATCGAGCATTTGAGTGGTCTCCGCGGCACCATCCGTTCGTTTTTTTTGATCTAAACGATTCGAAAGCGCCGACAGCTTCGACACATCCTTCGCTACTTCTACCGCCCCAATTAACTTGCTGCCTTCCATAATGGGCAGTGTAGTGTTGACGGTCTCAATTTTTTCTCCATTTTTATTCAAATAGGTTTGCAACGAATGATAAATGGGTTTTCCTGTTCTAAGTACATGCATGAGTGTACTTGTCTTTTCAGTTAATGAAGGATACACATCCAGTATGTACTTGCCAATCACCTCATCTTTCGCTAAACAGTCGAACTTCGCTGCATTATGATTATAAAAGATGGTGACCCCTTGATCGTCTACAACGTGAATCGCTTCATCGATGGCTTCTAAAATTAATTCAAACCAATCCGCTCTTTCGACAACCTTCCCCACTATTTCCCCCTCACTTTCTATGCCGAAAATTCGGCACTGTATTGCCCAATTTTCAGCGGCTTGATGATGTTCAACGTGTTCCCCTATCCTTTTCACGTTTCGCTTTTTCCTGTCGATCTCCTGCTTTTTTCGTCAATTCTAAAAAAAGCACCCCTCTTAGGAGGAGTGCTTTCGCCCTGACGTTTGATAAAGAGACAAGTCAAATTCCTGAAGAGACTCCATATACAGCGGCACAATTGGCTTTCCTTCTTGAAAAAATGCAAATTGAGAAGGTTGTAGTTTGATTGGCTGATGGTAAAACGCAAATATTTTCACTACCTCAGGGACAATTCGGCAAAAGGTATCATGCACAAATAAATAGACATCTTGTTTCCATTTAAACAGCCGTCTATTTGGCGGGCTGAATATAGGAGATACTTGAATGATGCTGCCTTCCTCAAACGTCTCCAGCTGCTGTTTTGTGACCGTGTAAATCTCCTTTTGATGAAACTGAAAATATTGCACATCACGTCTTGAAGCAAACCTTCTTTTTGTCTGATGTTCAATATAATAAAATGTTCTTCCGTTATCTGCAGTGACGACTGTATAATTCGGAACTGTCAGCGGCTCGTTCATTTCATATTTCATCGTACATAAGGAAGGAACACGAATCGCACGCCTGTTCTTTTCATTCACCCAGCGCTTGTCAATTAGATGAAGACATCCGTGAGCGATTTGATAATAAGCGCCATCTCTTTCAATCACAGTTCCGTCAATTAAATCGTAGGGCATACTCGCAAACATATGATGGAATGATTGTGGCGTTTTATATGTGGTATCAAGTACTTCTTGTAATGGAAAGAACGCAGCAAAATGATTCAGTCTCATCCAAAACACAGAGTCAGCATGATGCCAATGTTTTGGTTCGTCGGCCCAGTATTGTCCGTATTTTTCATGAATAAGCGAAAGCAGCCGGCTTCTATGCATAACAGAGCAATGGTCGACTTGAAAGGATGCATGCTCCAACACTTGATCTGCTTCTCGAACGAAGCTCGCCGTTTCCACCAAATGCTGATTCACATGCACGACACGCTGCGAGGAATAGACGATATCTATGTGAGGCTTCGATTGAAAAACCTCGACCATTTTCTCTAAACGATCTTTTCTGTAGACTGTATCATCAGTTACATAACAAACCAGCTCACCTGTTATACGTGTTAATGCTTCATTAATTAGCGTTGCATAACGTACAGTCTTCAGCCGGTTTGCAGGATGAATTTGATGAGAATACAATTGAATGCGCTTATCCACTAAATAAGGCTGCATCTTTTGGATCGTTTCTTGTTCAGAGCCATCATCCATGATCAAAAGCTCCCAATGCTGATACGTTTGTTCTACCACACTCTTTAGCACACGTTCAATGAAATCAGGTTTGTTGTAGCTTGTTAATATCACTGATACTTTCATGACCATTATCCTTTTTTAAATAGATTAAAAAGCCCCCCAGCTGACAATGTTCACATAAGGAACACTTACTCTTAGCTGATTTGTCGCATTTTTAAAGACTGCTACTGAGTCAAACAATTGTACGACAACCACGTTTTGCAGCACATCTCCATTGACTAAATGAACACGCGGCAGCGGAATGCCGAGCTCAAGCCACGGGCGCAGCAATTCTTTAATCTCTGACGCACTCCCTTCCTCACTTTCCTCTAAAAGATGAAGAAGAAGTATTATCAACACAACTTCAAGTATTCCTTCTGTTTCTAGTAATTCTTCGTTCCAGCCATTTAATAGTTGTTCAAATTCCATTCAGATTCCCTCTTTCTTCTCGTTTGATCTTTACTAGAGTATGAGGATCACTTCATTTAGCATCAGCATTTGAAAACATTTTTCAAAAATGTGTGAAGTCATTAAATGAAAAAAGAACAAGGAATGAGCATTCTGCTTATACCAAAAAAAGAGAACGGCATATACATAGTGGTGTGTTTGAATGGATGAAGAAAGGATGGGGAAAACATGAGCGAAAAGCGTGCCGAATTAAAAAAAGAGCTATTAAAGCTGTTTTTCAAACCGCTTAGTCATGCGTTAACAGTTAATCTCGAAGAAGGAGGAGTTCAAGTGGAAGAAAAATTGAACGATTTATTTAGTGAGGTAGCAGCTGAAGCATCACCTTCAGATTCTGCTACAACACTCGACGTATCTCAACCAGCAAGATGGATTTTTGCAAGACTTGCACCTGGAACAGTCATTAGCATTGTCATGGACTCAGGTGACTTAATCGGACCCGTTCAATTCGTATCATTCGATGCTTCAACAGGTGTTGTTTTCGTCACACAAGAAAGCTCTGTGACACCTACAGGCTCTGCAACGACTCTATTAGATGTAGATAAAGTAGAAAGTGTTACGTTCACATCTTAATGTGAGAGGGCCATCATGAAGCTTCTTTATATCAGCTCTGGCTACGGTGGAATCTATCGGATGTTCGATCAATGGATAGAAGATAGCTTCATTGATTCCCCCTTTTCATGCATCAAGGTGGAAAGGGAAACTCTACCCGCTCATATGCACAAAATCCGGACATTTTCTCCGGATTTTGTTTTCATGATGATCGGTGACCATATTCCAACAGAACTGCTTCATCAATTCAAACAAGAAAAGATCCCCGTTGTACTGTGGATGACAGAAGACCCTTTTTATATAGATGTGTCAGCTGCATGTGCAAGTGATGCACAGCTGATCTTAACGATTGACGAAGGTGCTTTGTCATTTTACAAACAACTAGGCGCTAATCACACGCACTACTTTCCCATTCCAACCAATACACACGTATTTCAGAAAAAAGAATCACCACATGAATCGTGCATTTATGACATTGCACTCATTGGCTACCCTTATCCAAACCGCATCAAAGCTATCGATACACTCTTACATCAAAACAAATGGCGCATTCTCGTAGCAGGAAAAGAGTGGCATCGCGTGTTGAATAAATCACGCAGACGATATCGTGATCTCTCACTGATGACCCACTGGCTGAGTCCCGAGCAGATGGCAGACATCTATCAAACATCAGCCATTGTTCTGAATCCGCACAGGCCCGCGCAATTTGCCTATAATCAAAACAAAGCCAATGTTCAAAATATGAGTCTCAACAACAGAGCATTTGATATCGCTGCAAGCGGAGGCTTTCAGTTGACAGATCTACAACCGTCACAGGCATTTTCAAGCTTCGCTTTTTACACACACGAAAACGATTTGATTAAGCAGGTCGAGCACTATGTAAAAAATCCTCAACAAAGACAATCGGTTGCAGAGAACAATTACGAGCAAGTCGTTCGCTGGAACACATTTGATACGCTGCCTTACAGACTTTATGAAATAGTCAAAAGCGCCCTATGACCGGGCGCTTTTTCTAATTGTCATCATCTTATGCCGTTCCTTCTGCATCTTGTCGAGCCAATAAAATCTTCTCTGCCTTTTTCCGATCCTCCTCACTTTTCACAACAAGCGATTGCGCATGATCCATCATATATGCACCAACAGAACCTTCTAAAAAGGAATGAATGCATTCTTTTGCATATGGAACATGAAACGCATAGACAGCTCCATTTAAACGCCCATACGTATAAGGGTGCTCCTGAGTTGGTACAAAAAAATAATGATTGTCCTTATACAGGCTGGCTTCATTGGTGTCATGAAGTGTCCAAGTTTCATTTGGATTTTCTAATGCCTCTGTAAAAGAAGCCGCACAATCATATCCCCCCTCTACTAGAAGCTGCAAGCAGTTCTCAATATCTGCCGTCTGCCTTAGTGGTGATGATGGATGCAAATACAAAACAATATCAAATGTCTTTCCCTCTCGTTCTAAATAAGCAAGCGCATGCTTCACAGCTACTAAAGAAGGTGTTTGTTCTGTCACATGTGTGCTTGGTAGTTCAATCACATTTGCTCCATAGTGGGACGAAATGATTTGAGTATTCACATCCTCTGAAGATACGATGACTTCATCTAATTCAATCATTTGTAATAATGGCTGAATGGTCCAATAGATTAGCGGCCGCTCCGCCAATACGCGAATGTGTTCAGCATGATGCCCCTGCTTGCTGCTAAAAGCTGGTATCATGGCTAAAATACGATTTCCCCTATACATGTATGATCTTCTCCCCTCGCGCAGCTCAGCATCAGTGAATACATTCTGAGAGCTGAACTGATCGCCGTACTGAAGTCTTCAGGTGCCTCGTTATTCTACTTAATCTTCTATCTCTACATATTCTATTAAGTCATCAAGCAGATGGTTATAATTGGTTCACCTAATTTATGCATGAAGTGGTTCTTTTCCTCAAACGTCTTCCTCTCTTTCACATATGATGCAAAGTAGAGAAATGAGAGTTGGGGGATTAGATATGTCCAAACAAATAGAAACGAGTTTGAAGACCTTTTTTCGTGACAAAATCATCTTGGTCACAGGCGGTACGGGTTCGATTGGCCGGCAGATTGTGAAAAAATTAACAGCCTGCTCTCCTAAAAAGGTCATTGTCTTCAGTAAAGATGACAGTAAACAATACATGATGAAAAATGAATATGCGGCGCATCCAGAGGTTGTATTTGCACTTGGAGATGTGAGGGATGCAAGCCGCGTCAGGCAGCTTGTCAAAGGAGTAGATATCATCTTCCATGCAGCGGCGCTCAAACAAGTACCCACCTGCGAAGATAATCCGTTTGAAGCTGTCCAAACCAACATCATCGGCGGACAGCATGTCATTGAAGCAGCACTTGAACATGAAGTCAGTCATGTTGTCAACATTTCAACTGACAAAGCAGTTTCTCCGACAAATGCCATGGGAGCTACAAAATTAATTTCGGAAAAATTGTTTTTTCAAGCGAATGAAAGTATTTCAAATCAGAAAACGAGGTTTTGCTCTGTCCGGTTTGGCAATGTGCTTGGATCAAGGGGTTCCGTCATCCCCATCATGCTTCAACAGTTGTTAAATGAACAACCTCTAACTGTAACTGATCCTAAGATGACACGCTTTTTTATGTCTATCGAAGAAGCTGTATCTCTCACGCTTGAAGCAGCTATCATGATGAAAGGCGGCGAAACATTCATCCTCAAGATGGAGTCATTACAGCTGGCTGATCTATTGAAAGCATTTCATGAATATGCCGGTCAGATCAACGTTCCTTCTCCTGATATTCTCGTTGTCGGCAAAAGACCTGGAGAAAAACTTCACGAGGAGCTCACATTCCCTCACGAGGCAGATGCACTGTTTGAACATGAACAATTTTACGCCATTTTACCAAGACCACATCTTCACCCTCATTTTCAAAAAGTCCATTTGACCCATTACACATCGAACGAAGCACCGCTCATTACAAAAGAGAAACTGTTTCACATCATTGAACAATTACATCATACCCACCATAAAAAATAAAAAAATCGTCACACGGAAGCAGCTGACTTCCATGTGACGATTTTTAAATCAATTATTGAAAGATGTGTTTCAAATGACCATAGCCTTCTTTTTCAAGATCATCCTTCGGGATAAACTTTAAAGCGGCAGAATTAATACAATACCGAAGACCGTTTGGCCCTGGGCCGTCAGGGAATACATGACCAAGGTGAGAGTCGGCCGTCTTGCTGCGAACTTCTGTCCGTACCATGCCATGGCTCGTATCTACTTTCTCTTCTACCTCTTGATCTTCAATCGGTTTTGTAAAACTTGGCCAGCCGCAATGGGCATCAAATTTATCTAAAGAAGAAAACAATGGTTTGCCTGAAATGATATCTACATAAATGCCCTCTTCCTTATGATCCCAAAATTCATTTTGAAATGGCGGCTCAGTGCCATTATTTTGTGTCACTTCATACTGCATTCGGTTTAATTCTTTGATGCGCTGCTCTTTTTCGTTAGCCATTATTTATCACTCCAATGAGATTGAATAAAACCTGCTCTGCCCGAACCGACATGGTATCGTTCGTAGTGCATTTTGTTCTTTTTATAATAATGCTGATGATATTCCTCAGCAGGATAAAAAGGACTAGCCTTTAAAATTTCTGTCACGATTGGCTTTTGGAAAATTCCACTTTGGCTCAGCTGCTCTTTTGATGTTTCTGCAAGTTGCCTTTGTTTTTCATTGTGGACATAAATCCCTGTACGGTAGGACTCTCCTCTATCACCAAATTGTCCTCCATCATCTGTTGGGTCTATTTGCTGCCAATATAGTTCTAATAGCTTCTCATACGGAAAAACGTCTGGATCAAAGGTAATTTGAACGGCTTCTCTATGGCCTGTCGTATTTGTACATACTTCCTCATAGGTTGGATTCACTGTATGTCCGCCAGTATACCCTGATTCAACTTTGATAATGCCTGGCTGTTCATCAAAAGGTTTAACCATACACCAGAAACAGCCTCCAGCAAATGTGGCTAATTCTTGTTTTTCAGACATATTAGTGCCCCCTTCATTTAAAAAATGGTATCATCATATTATAACATGATAAAAAATAATGAAAATGATACGACTTGTATACCTAAAAACAAATGAAAGCATTCTGTCGTATCTTAAAATATAATGGGGGTTTAATGATTGGAACAAAGAAAACAAATGATGTATGAAATGGATACTTTACTGAGAACCGTATTTAAGCAAATACGTTATGAAATTAACAGCTTGCTTGAAAACGAATTATCTCGGAATGAATTTCTCATTTTAAATCTGCTGCGTGAACAAGGCGCAAAAAAAGTAACGGAATTCGCCTCAATTCTCGGTGTATCAGCAAGCCATATTACAGCTGTAACCGACACGCTTGTAGAAAAAGGCTGGATCACTCGTATCCGTTCAAAAGAGGATCGACGCATCATCAAAATCCACTTAACCGATAAGGGTAAGGAAATTACTGAGCATTTTGAGAAAAAGAAAACAGAATACTTCATGGAACGATTTGAATCATTTGATGATGAAGAACTGAAAACGATGATCAAGTTATTTAAAAAGCTGGATAAAAGTCAAAAGGATTAAGCATAGATTTTAGCGTGGAGGACATGCTACGGATAAAAAGGTGGAATGAACCATGACAAGTCCATATCTTTGTCCGAACTGCAAAACCAACAGAACGCGTTTTAATCTCATCGAGCAGCATTCAGAACCTGTGAAACTTGATCCAGCAACTGGAGCGATTGTCGAAACATATGAAGGAGATCAGCTTTCTCCTTTTCACATGAACTATCAAGGACCGAAAATCAAAGTCCAGTGCGGCGTTTGCGGATTAATTGAGGATGAAAAAACGTTCATTAAGCTGGCTGAATATCATCAATATTCATCTCCTTCTTAATACGAGAGCCTGACACTTTTTGTCAGGCTTTTTTCTATGTTTCTTTTGCCTATACAGATCGTCCCTTTCTTGCATACGCTACAAAAAACACATTGCAGAGAAAGAAGGGATAAAGACGTGCAGCAGCTCTACGAGATGAATCACTTTCTATATCGTCCATTAGCTACCTCCCCCCCATACCATCCGAGAAACACCATTTCCAAAGCTGTTATTCGATTATTTCACGCTGCACCGGATTTAAGTGAGCTTGCTGTATTTGTGAATCAGCATGAAATCCAAAAAAAGCTGCCATACGGTCAGCTGTCTGCTTATATGGAATGGGATGAAGGTGTTTATGAGATAGAAGTATTCAAGCTGGCTACAAAAGAAAGAATTCTTTCTTCTCGTATGATGATTAATGGAAACGAGACTTACACGCTATGTATCACAGGAGCTCGTACCGGCTTTGCGCTGCTCACAGAAAAGCAAGACTCGCTGATTAAGCAAGATGAGCTATCAGCACTCACGTTTATCCAGCTGTCACCAGACCTCCCTTTCATTGATATATATGAACGAGATCAAGGCATGTTATCAAAGGAGCTCGGATATGTAAACGGCACCCAAACCCACCACTTCTCTCCGAATAAGTATCACTTTGAATTAAAAGCTGCCGGTACTCAAAGTGTACTGCTAGATATTCCGAAAGTTCACCTGCAAACAAAGCGGGCCTATCTTATTTTACTTCATGGATTTGCAAACGGAGAGCCAGAGCTAATGGCAAAAGTCGTCTTGTCTCACCAAATGTAAAAAGAGCCTTTCCAAATGGAAAAGGCTCTTAGCGTGTAGACAAACCCTCGCATTCGGTGTCAGTCCTGCGTGCTGGTGCTCACGAATGTCACATTCACTCTGCGCCGGTACTCGTCCTTCCTAGAATGCAAAGGTTTTCAATCACGCTGAAAATAAGATAAATAGCCTTTCCAAATGGAAAAGGCTATTTACGAGACATCTTCAGCTTTTTCTTGTTTTTGAAAATCAAAAGCAAGAATCATGGTACCTAAAAATAATGCACAATAGGCGATATTTAAGTAAAACTGGTCGATATTTTCTGCTTTTAAATGAGAGGCAGCTGTCATGCCAAAGTATGCAGCAAATAAGAGCGACAGTAAACTAAAATATTGATAGACTCGCTTCATCGTTTCACTCCTGACTTACACGTTCTATTGCTTTGGATGATAATATGAGAATTCAATTTCATCATTCTCAAGATCAATTTTGTTCGCTTTGACATACATATCATTCGTCAGCGGCATTTCTGAAAGGCGCACTTCCACCGTTTTTTGGTCTGGTTTCACATGAACGAAATCAGGCAGTTCATAGAATTGACCCATGTAGCTTAAAACAAAACTGATTGGGATGCTTAATTGTCCAATTGAAAAGTCATCTACTTTCAGCAGAACATCCCCATTATCTTCAACAGATGGTGTAAATGATACATTTGCATTAATCGTTGAAGAAAAAGCTTTGATTGCACCTGTTACTTTCACATCTTGGTCAATCGCAACATGAAAGTCGGGCATATCGCTTGATCCTTGGTTTTTCAAATAATCATTGACAAAGCTGGTAAGCGACTCTTTTGAACTAGAAATGTTAAAAGCATACTCGCTGTTCACTTCTTTTTTCGAAGCGGATTGATCGCTCGGCAGCAGCATAAAAATACCGCATACAAGAACAATCAATAGATTAATTGACAGTAAAATAAAAAATAAACTCTTCCATTTTTTCATCTTTTCACCCTATTCCTTCGGCAGTCCTTCTTTTTTCACTTCTGAGAATAAACGATTTGCCATAAGAGAGTACCCCTTTTGGTTTGGGTGGAAATCATCATCTGCCAGTAATTTTTCATCTTGATCATCTTCAAATAAATCTGCTACATCGATCATATCAGCATTGCCGTCTTTTTTTAGTTCTTTTTCGGCAGCAGCATTCCAGTCTTTGACGACCTCATCAATATCTCTCAGCTCAGACAAGCTGAATTTAAAAGGATTGTACATACTGACATACATGATCTTTGCATGGTCATTATGCTCTCTTAATTGAGCAAGAATGGTCTTAAAACGCTCTTCAAAAGGACCTTGCTCTTTTTGAAAAGGAGCAAATGTCAAGTTGAGCACATTTTGACGGACGACATGCATTAAGTCATTTCCGCCGATCGTAAAGAAAATATAATCAGCGTCTTTCAGTCCATCCTGCACTTTTTTTTCTTTTAATCTTTTTAATAAATCTACCGTTCTACTGCCTTTAATGGCATAGTTTTTTAATGTAACAGACTGTACACCGTCCACCGCTTCTATCTTGTCACGGGTGATGCCGGCATACCCTTTTTTATTTTGATCTCCGATTCCTTCTGTTAAGGAATCTCCAACCGCTGCAATTGTAATATGTTCTTTTACGTTTTGTGTGTCTTCTAGTTTATCCTTTATGCCAGCCTCTTGCGCGGAACATGCAGAAAGAACAAAAGCTAGAGACATCACAATCAAAATCAAACGAGCCTTCAAACGATGATGTCCCTCCTTTTTCTGATTAAAAAAGTGTATCATGTTTTCACTCATTTGAACATCCTTATGCTAGCTTCGATTCAGTGTTTTGATGTCCTTGATGATTTCATCATATGGCGTATTTTGAACACCATCATAGTTTTTCATCACTTTTCCTTCTTGATCAACGAGGAAAAACAGAGATTGATGTATCACTTGGTCTTCGTCTTCAGGTTTTTTCACAATCGTCTTAAAGCTTTTCATTGCAAATTTTTCAATCGCTGACTGCGAGTAACCAGTGAGAAAATCCCAATTTTTAAAGGATAATGGATATGCTTTTGCAAATTCCTTTAGCTTTTTCGGTGAATCCACCTCTGGATCGACGCTAAATGAAATGATGTGCGCATCCAATTTTTCTTCTTTTAACCGTTTTTGTAGCTCTGTCATATGTGCGGTCATCGGCGGACAAATCGTTTCACAGCTTGTGAAAATAAAATCTGCCACCCAGACTTTCCCCTTTAAATCGTCGAGCGACACCTTTTGACCATCCTGGTTTTGATACTCAAACGGCTGGATTTGATAATTTAATGCATCCTTGATTTGTCCATTTGAACATGAGACTAAAAGAAGCACGCTTATAATCGTAAGCGCACCAAATAAGGCTCCCCTTTTTGTATACATGACCATTACATCCCCTTTTCAATCAATCGGTATAAAAAGTAAAGCCTATAGCGCCCTTACCAGTATGACAGGAAATAATCGGTGTTGTATAAGCGATGTCAACTAGTGCATCAGGTGTATGATCAAGCAGTGCTGCTTTAAGCTTTTCTGCAAGTTCTAATGCGTCTGCATGTGCAATCCCAATGGCCTGAACGGTTTTCCCTTTCACCGCCTGTACATACTGTTTTGTCAAATAGCGGACAAGAGCGGAGTAACTTCTCACATTCGCTTCTGGTGTGTATATGCCGTCTGTTAAGCTGGCAATTGGTTTAATATGAAGAAGTGAACCGATCAGCGCCTTTCCTCTTCCAATTCGTCCACCTTTCACGAGATTTTCTAATGTATCGATTGTGACAAATAGCTTTGTTTTAAGACGAATTTTGTCCATTTCTTTGAGGATGTCATCACGGCTTGCCCCTTTTTTTGCAAGCTCTGCTGCTTTGGTGACTTGAAACCCTAAACCATAGGAAATAAAATTCGAATCGATGACAGTGATATTTCCGTCTACCATTTTAGAAGCGCTTTCAGCAGTTTGAACCGTACCACTCATCCCACCAGTTAAATGGATACTAATGACTTCGCTTCCATCTGCCGTCAGTTTTTCATATAATTCGACGAATTGACCGATCGCAGGTTGAGACGTTTTCGGCAGTTCCTCAGCGGCCTCCATTTTTTCAATAAATTCATCTGGCTGTATGTTCACTCGGTCAATATAATCAACCCCAGAAATGGAGATATTGAGCGGAATGACATGAATGGAAAGATCATTGATTTTTTCTTGCGGAAGGTCCACAGTTGAATCTGTTACAATTTTAATTTGTTTCACTATCGTCTCATCCTTGCTGTCTTAGTCTTTACATATGATATTACCTTATTTCGTGCATACTTGAAAACAACTGTCAGAACGTTTTTGAAATTGTCACATTTTCTTCTTTTCATGTAAAAAATCCTTGCCAAGATGGGTAGCCGCTATTTGAAAATGGCCGCTCACTCTCTTTGGCAAAGATTCCAATTTACGCATTGTGTTTTAGTGTAGGCTCTTGGTAGATCTGTTCATATGTGCTCCACTTGACGTTACGTTTCACATCCTCCCTGAAAGAGTACACATGCCTCTTTCCCTTAGATACATAGACTTTTTTCAAGAAAGCTTCAAGTCTAAAGGTGAGCATGAAACCATAGGATTCATCTCCCTTTAAAACAGGGACTTCTGTTACCTTGATCTGAGCTCCATCCATCCGTCTAAAACATATTGTTTTGAGCAGCACAAACGATCAATCCTCTTTTCCAATTATCTGTTAAGCCTAAATAAATAGGTGGAATAAATCTTGATCTTTATTCACTTCAACATAGTGGAAGCCTTTTTTATTCATTCGGTCAATCAGCGCTGCATAGTCATCTCTTTCTTTCAATTCGATCCCAACAAGCGCAGGTCCTTTGCTTCGGTTATTCTTTTTCGTATATTCAAAGCGTGAGATATCATCATTTGGCCCTAACACTTCATCTAAAAATTCCCTGAGAGCACCTGCTCTTTGCGGAAAATTAACGATGAAATAATGCTGGAGTCCTTCATAAATCATGGAGCGTTCCTTGATTTCTTGCATTCGGCCAATGTCATTATTGCCTCCGCTGACAATACAAACGACATTTTTCCCTTTAATCTCCTCACGATGTGCATCTAAAGCCGCGATCGGTAACGCACCCGCTGGCTCAGCTACAATTGCACATTGATTATACAGCTCTAAAATGGTTGTACATACTTTTCCTTCTGGTACAAGACTAATCTTATCGACAACAGACTGAAGCGACGTAAACGTCTTTTCGCCAATCCGCTGAACCGCTGCTCCATCTACAAACTTATCTATTGAATCAAGTGTGACAACCTCCCCTTTCTCGTGGGAAGCATGAAGTGAGGCGGCACCAAGCGGCTCGACTGCAATAATTTCTGTTTCTGGTGCGATATTTTTCATATACGTGCCAACGCCAGATAACAAACCTCCGCCCCCAACACTTGCAAATAAAAAGTGAGGCTCCACTTCGATATCATTTAATATTTCTACAGCAGTTGTTCCTTGTCCTGCCATGACATCTAAATCATCAAATGGATGGATAAATTCCCGCTTTTCCTTATCTCCGCATTTGACTGCTTCATGATACGAATCATCAAAGGTATCTCCGGTTAAGATAATGTCAACATATTCTTTTCCGAAAAGCTCCACTTGAGATACTTTTTGCCTTGGTGTGGTAGCAGGCATAAAGATTTTCCCGTGGATACCTAAATATTTGCAAGAATAGGCAACGCCTTGTGCGTGATTTCCTGCACTGGCACAAACAATGCCGTTTTCTAGTTTTTCTTTTGGCAACTGGCTCATTTTATTAAAAGCGCCTCTTAATTTAAAAGAACGAACAACTTGCAGGTCCTCTCTTTTTAAGTAGACATTACATTCATATCGTTCAGAAAGTCGCTCATTTTTTTGAAGTGGTGTATGAATCACTACATCCTTCAAATTTTGATGGGCTTTTAAGATGTCTTTCACTTGAATTAGCGTGTTTTCTTTGAGCAACGGTTTCATGTACAAGATCCTTTCTCTTTAACCTTATTTAATTTGTCATTATAACATGAATATTCAAAAAATAAACCAATAGATCATGGATCGGAGATAAATTTCATGAACTTTTTCGTTTTTCTATACATTTGTTCTAATTGGGTGTTATAATAAAACCAATTAGAACCAAAAGAAAGGAATCGCTCGATGACCACACATCCGTTTGCTAATATATATGGAGAACACCAAGATATAAAACACGCCATTCATTTGGCAAAACAATTCACGAAAAACGATCAGCCTGTGTTGATCACAGGAGAAATTGGAACAGGCAAATCACGCTTTGCACAAGAAATGGCCCATTCATTTGCTGCGCAGGCTTCGATGAAACATATCTACTGCCCCATTGTAGATGAAGAGACTTTGAAGGAAGCATTTACTCATGCGGCAAATCATGTGATTTATTTAGACGAAGTCAGCGCATTTAGTATTCCTATGCAGCATCAGGTCATTCGTTTTCTCGAAGATTCTCCTGCAACAAAAATCATTGCTTCTTCGTCTTTATCATTAGAGGCGATGAGCGTTTCGTCCAGTTTTTTACCTGAGCTGTTTTATCGGCTCAATGTGCTTCATATCCCTCTCCCGCCCTTAGAAGATCGAAAAACAGATATTCCTATTTTAACCGCTGCTTTCTTTCAGGAACTGAACATGACGCCTGACATCGACTCAAGTGTGTGGGAAGTCTTACAGCAATATTCGTTTGAAGGGAATATCCAGGAGCTCAAAAATATCGTTCATTATGCAGCTGCAATTCTCGAAGGGCAAACGGTTTTCTTGCATCACTTGCCACCTTTTGTATTATTACCTCAACAAACAGCTGGTAAAGGAAAAAAAGAAGAACACCAGCTCACGCTTATGGAGAAACAAGAATTTGTTTTCTTACTCGAAGCCATTAAGTCTCTAAATGAAAAAGGAGAAGCAGCCAGCAGACGTATCTTGTCTGAGTTAAGCAAACAAGGCGACATCCCGCTGACCCCTCAGCAAGTCAGGAGTCGATTAGATGATCTTGAGAAAAAAGCCTATGTGACGAAAGGGAAAGGCAGAGCTGGAACGAAGATTACACTTGAAGGTCTCTCATTTCTGAAGTCGCTTGATGGTTATATACCGGTTCAATAAAGGAGGACATCCATTGTTTACTGTAAAAGAAGAAATTGCCAACGCAATTACACATGGCATTGGCGTCATTTTATCCATTCCCGCCATTGTTTTTCTCGTTTTATTCGCTGTTCAATACGGCACTGTCACTGACATTATTAGCTTTTCGATATTTGGCGCGTCGATGCTGCTGCTTTATTTAAGCTCTACTTTGCTTCATAGCATTCGGCACAAAAAAACAAAAGATGTATTTGAAATCCTTGACCACTCTGCGATTTATGTATTGATTGCTGGTACATATACGCCATTTTTGCTTGGCCCATTAAAAGGCGCACTTGGCTATACTCTTCTTGCAATCGTATGGGCACTTGCTGCAGGCGGTATCGTTTTTAAAATCTTTTTCGTCAAACGGTTTATCATTGTATCCACCCTTGTTTATTTATTAATGGGCTGGATGATTATCATCGCAATTAAACCTCTGTACATTCAATTAACAGGAGCTGGATTCAGCCTCTTACTATTAGGCGGTATTTTGTATTCAGTCGGAACGATCTTTTATATTTGGCGGAAAATTCCCTATCATCATGCGATTTGGCACAGCTTTGTTCTCGGTGGAAGTGCATCCATGTTCTTCTGCATTCTATTTTATTGCGTCAACATCCCAGCATGATTAAAAAACCAGCATCCACATTCGGATGCTGGTTTTTTCTATGCGCGCTTTTGTGCGTAATCACTCATCTTGACCGGTGCTTTTATATGGATATCGACATTAACTGGACGAAGTCTTTTGACGATCTTCCCTGTTAAAAGACGGTCTGTGCCGCTTGTTTCAACCGGAACAAGTGAGCAGTTACATTCTTCAGCAAGCGTTTCTGCCATGACACGATACTGTTCAGAAAGCAACAGACTCTGGCCAGATAGAACTCTTTCTCTTGCTTCTTCTAATAACGCCTCATCAGATTGATTCTGCTTGATCACCGCCATCTTCTTCAACCATTGTTTTAAGATGGGATAGCGAAACAGATGCGGTTTTGCCATAAAAGCAAATGGCTTCTCTAAGTGACCAATCAGCAATGTCGTCGTCACTGGATGATGTGCTTCTGTGACATAAATAACAGGGCCATCTGGCAGCCTTTTTTGCTGATGAATGGTCATGACCGATCCTGATTGATCAATACACCCTCTGGCAAACCTTTTTGCATGCTCATGGATGAGATGCATTCGTTTCGTATAGGAAATGCGTGGATCCGTTAATTCATGATCATACAAATGCCTTATACTTTTAAAAAAGGATACAACAACATAAATCGTTAAAAACCAATAACGAAACAACCGTACTCCTCCTACTCACTTATCCTTCTTTTCTGTCATAGACGACAAATTCATAATTGTAGGGGTTCTTTTCGTCACGACGGCCTTTTTCACGTGATACAATCGTCCAATTCTCTTCATCGTAATAAGGGAAGAAACGGTCGCCTTCAAATGAATGATGGATGTGCGTGATATATAGACGATCTGCGTATGGCATCATTTCCTCATACAGCTTAGACCCGCCAATGATCAATAATTCTTCCTCGGTCTTCGCAATGTTTAAAATATCATCGATTGAATGAACTACCTCGCATCCTTCAGCTTGAAAAGAAGAACTTGTGGTTAACACGATATTCCGGCGGTTAGGCAGTGCTCGTCCAATTGATTCAAACGTTTTTCTGCCCATGACAATGGTATGGCCACTTGTGACTTTTTTAAAATACGCTAAATCAGCGGGTAAATGCCAAGGCATTTGATTATCTTTGCCAATGACTCTGTCTTTTCCTGTCGCCACTATCATGGAAATCATACACTGACTTCTCCTTTAATATGCGGATGTGGATCATAGTTCTCGAGCACAAAATCATCAAACGTAAAATCAAAAATACTTTTGACATCTCTAGTGATGCGAAGCTGCGGAAGTGTGCGCTCCTCACGCTCTAACTGCATTTTGACCTGCGGAAGATGATTTTGATAAATATGAGCATCTCCTAGCGTATGAATAAACTCTCCTGGCTCAAGGTTTGTCACTTTGGCAATCATCATCGTTAGAAGTGCATACGAAGCAATATTAAAAGGCACACCTAAAAAGATATCTGCCGAACGTTGATAGAGCTGGCACGATAATTTACCGTTTGATACGTAAAATTGAAACAAGCAATGACAAGGAGGCAGCGCCATCTGATCAATTTCTCCTGGATTCCACGCACTGACAATCAATCTTCTCGAATTAGGATGATTCTCAATATCATGGATCAGCTTGCTGATCTGATCTACTGTCTCTCCGTCTCCACTCGCCCATGATCTCCACTGCGCACCATACACACGCCCTAGCTCTCCATTTTCATCTGCCCATTCATTCCAAATACGGACACCATTTTCTTGAAGATATTTGACATTTGTATCACCTTTTAAAAACCACAGTAACTCATGAATGATTGATTTCAGGTGTAATTTCTTTGTTGTTAATAAAGGAAACCCTTCCTGTAAATCAAATCTCATTTGGTAACCGAACGTGCTGATAGTGCCTGTTCCTGTTCTGTCACCTTTTTCATCCCCGTGCTGTAATACATGACGGCATAACTCTTTGTATTGTTTCATTTTTTTCATCCTTTATTTATGTTCTTGTTGTAGTTTACCTTATTTCTGCTTTTGTTGAAACCAATTGAAACCAAAAAAACATGTCTGCAAGATGAGCAGACATGTTTTTCTTTTTATGCTTGATTCACTCGATCCTGCTCTTCGTCCTTAATATCTTGGTGAGAGTGAGCTATGCGACTTGCTGCTGCAGCGGCAAGCGCAGCGACAAGGTCATCAAGGAAAGTGTGTACTTCACCAGGACGACCTTCATCTAATTCTCTAATAATACCAAATTTCTCTTTGTCTAGATAACCGAAGTTGGTCAAACCGATTGATCCATATACATTGACAATGGAAAGCGGAATAATCTCATCAATTCCATATAACGGTTCATCTGTTTCAACTAAATGCTGCAAAGGTTCTGGCAAAAGCTTTTTTTCTGCCAGCTGATCAAGAGCAAGTCCTGTCAAAACTGCGTGGACAATTTCCCTTTTATTCAGCACTTTTTCAACATTTTCAATGCAGACACTAAGTGGAAGATTTGGGTTGTATTTCTCTTGGAGTTTCAGCACAATGTGTGCAATATCTTCTATTTTCACTCCACGCTCGTTTAACATCTGTTTTGTAATGCGAACCATTTCGTTCATTGTATACTTTTTCAATTGGCATGACATCTCCTTCTAGTGGCTCATCCAGCTCGGCGGGGTGTTTTTATCCCAGTAAATATTACCGAGTTCATGATGCGTCTGGAATCCATCTTCTGCTGTATGGTAGTGAAAGTTAAACCAATATCCGCTGTGAGGCGGCTGATCTCTCCTGACATGAAAACGAAGCAAATCTTCTCCAGTCTTTCTATTATAAATGTGGAAGATTTTTTCCCCATTTCCGCTTGAAGGCTGATCAGTTAAAACAACATCTTGAAATTTTTCGTCATCTTTGAAATTTGTTAAAAAGTCGGTTAACACTTGTTCAATTTTTGGTTGAATCTCTTCTCTATACTCGTCCTCAATGACAGGTGTGATTTTACGACCAAATTTGAGAAAGGATTGGTTTTCTGCACTTAATAGAACCTCTTGCTTATATTGCTCAAAGGGGTCTACCCGCTCTTTGTTGTCTTCTTGCGATAATTCCCAGCTGCGCGTAGCATCTGATGTATCATAAACTGCTGTATAAGGTGATTTATCAGATGAAGAAAGTTCAGATGGCTTGTCTGTCATCAAAGCTGATGGAGGAGAGATTAAACCAAAAGTCGCAATCGTAAAGAGTGCAACGAGCGGTTTTCTCATCCACATTTTCATGATATCTAATTCCTTCCATAAGTTATCATACTGCTATTCTAGCATATAATGAATTTTCAGTCATTCAATTTGGTCATTGAGTTCAGACTTTCTTTTTCATGATAAAACGTTTACAATGACAGTAACGACGACTAAAATTTGGGAGGAATGGATATGCTTGAAGGGTTTTTCATCACAGCTTCCTTGCTGACGTTATTTTATTTTGTCTATATGGAGATCACCGATTAAAAGCCCTGAAATAGGGCTTTTTTAATTGTTAAGAGTGATTAAAGTTTTGTTGATTTGTCTTCTTCTATTGAGATATATCCGTAATGGAATTGGGCGGTTTTACGTTTCATCACCTGAAATTGATAGGAATCAGTGGTAAATCGTGTGCTTTTCCAATGATCTTTTAAAACCACTCTTTTTCTAGCCACTCTCATTGCTTCTTTCACAGCGGTTTCATGGTCAAAATGATGCTCAGCTGCATGACGAAGCGGCATCATACTAGCAGACTCTTGTATGGTTTCTTCGAACATTGGATCAAAATAGACGATATCATAGGATCGATCAGGGAGCTTCTTTAACCGCTCAATACTATCCCCGCTGATAACAGATATCCGTTTCATCGCTTCGTCTGCCTCTCTCACACCCGTTTCCCATGTGATGAGTCCTTCTCGAACAAGCAATGCCGTCATCGGATTTTTTTCAATACCGGCCACTTTTCCATTGGTTCCTGTAGTGCAGCTTGCGGTAATCGCATCAGATCCTAAGCCAAGCGTACAATCTAAAAAGGAATCGCCCGGCTTTAATTGTGCTGCTTCTATTAATGGATCTTTTTCCCCTCGCAGAACCCGCTTCACCCTAAACATCGCTGAGCTTGGATGGAAAAAGAACTTTTCACCATTTGGCTGATACCATTCAAATCGTTCTTTCCCAACAACGAGTACATCCCCCCGCTTGATCGCAAGCTGTTTGACAGATTGTTTGCGCCGCTCGATATACTCACCATGCAAGTCCTTTGCGAGGGCCTTTGCCGTTTCAATTGTTTGTTCATTTGCTCTAAAGCTTGTTGTAATGAGCATGACGTTCCTCCATCATAATCAAGAAAAAATGCCCTGATGGATCACAGGACATTTCAACATTTGTATTAGCAATGTTTTTCAAATGCAGATAAGACGTTCTTCATAATATCTTCCATTTCATGACCTTCAATTTCGTCACGCGGGATAAAGTGAACAAGTTCATTTTCTTTTAAAAGTGCCATAGATGGAGAAGATGGCTCCTCACCTGTGAAGTATTCTCTCATTTTAGCCGTTGCTTCCCGGTCCTGACCAGCAAAGACCGTCACCATTCGATCTGGTGCTTTTTCTGCTTTCATGACAGCTTGAGTAGCAGCAGGGCGTGCTAAACCAGCAGCACATCCGCATACGGAATTGACGACAACAAATGTTGTTCCTTCTGCTTTCTGCATCGTTTTTTCTACTTCTTCTTCAGTCGTCAACTCTTGAAACCCTGCACTTGTTAGTTCTTGGCGCATTGGTACGACGAGCTGACGCATATATTCTTCATATGCCATTGACATAAAAAAGCCCCCTCTATAATCCTTATGTTGTGAATAAAGGATACTATAGAGAGAGCCAATTTTCAAATGATCAATTTCACATTAAATTTTCATGATTCCGCCTGTATTGGCTGATGTCACAAGTTTTGAGTATCTGGCAAGGTAACCTGTTTTTACTTTTGGCTCAAAGCCTTTCCAGTTTGCTTTTCTTTTTTCCCATTCTTCTTCCGGGACATCTACACTTAAAATGCGTTTTTCGATATCAACAACGACATGATCACCATTTTCAACAAAGGCAAGCGGGCCGCCTTCTGCTGCCTCTGGAGAAACGTGTCCAATAGACAATCCGCGAGAAGCACCGGAGAATCGTCCGTCTGTAATTAAAGCAACCTTTGGACCAAGTCCCATTCCAACAATTTGTGAAGTTGGTGCAAGCATTTCAGGCATACCTGGACCGCCTTTAGGTCCTTCATAACGAATAATGACAACATGTCCTGCTTCTACTTTTCGATTAATGATTCCTTCAAGTGCTTCTTCTTGGGATTCAAATACGATCGCAGGTCCTTCATGACGTGTGATGCCGTCTTGTACACCGCCTGTTTTAATGATTGCTCCATCTGGCGCAAGGTTTCCAAATAAAACGGCTAAGCCGCCCTTTTCAGTAAATGGCTTGTCAATTGGATAAATGACGTTATAATCTTTTACCTCATGACCTGCAATGTTCTCGCCTAACGTTTTCGCTGTGACGGTCATGGTATCTAAATGAAGAGCCCCCTCTTTTTTGGACAATTCATTTAGTGCAGCAGTCACTCCGCCAGCTTCATGTAAATCTTCAATATATACATCTGAAGCTGGAGCAAGTTTCGATAAATGCGGCACTCGTTCTGCGACTTCATTGATACGCTCAAGTGAATATTCAACGCCTGCTTCATTTGCAATCGCCAATGTATGAAGAACTGTATTTGTTGAACCACCAAGTGCCATATCTAAAGCAAATGCGTTATCAATCGCTTTTTCGGTGACAATATCACGTGGTTTAATGTCTTTTTTGATTAGCTCCATCAATTGTTTTGCTGATTTCTTCGCAAATTCTCTTCGTTCTGGTGAAGTCGCCAAAATGGTTCCATTTCCAGGAAGAGCAATCCCTAGCGCCTCTGCTAAACAGTTCATTGAGTTTGCTGTAAACATACCAGAGCAAGATCCGCATGTTGGACAGCCAAATTGCTCTAATTCGTTTAATTCCTCTTCATTAATTTTCCCTGATTGGTATGCGCCTACGCCTTCAAAGACAGAAGAAAGAGAAATTTTTCTGCCATCACTTGTTCTCCCAGCTTCCATCGGTCCACCACTGACAAATACAGTTGGGATATTCACACGCATGGCAGCCATCATCATACCTGGCGTGATTTTATCACAGTTTGGAATACAAACCATGCCATCAAACCAGTGTGCAGACACCACCGTCTCTACTGAATCAGCAATGATTTCACGGCTTGGCAATGAATATCTCATCCCAATATGCCCCATCGCAATACCATCATCTACCCCAATTGTATTGAATTCAAATGGAACACCGCCAGCTTCACGAATGGCTTCTTTCACAATTTTTCCGAATTCCTGAAGATGGACATGCCCTGGGACAATATCAATATAGGAATTACATACGGCAATAAACGGTTTGCCAAAATCCTCATCTTTTACCCCAGCTGCTCTTAGTAAGCTTCGGTGAGGTGCTCTGTCAATTCCTTGTTTAATCATATTACTGCGAAGTTCTGCCATCTGTTTAAAAAGCCTCCTATACTACTAGTCTTGTTGACTGTATGATTTTGAGTTCATTTTATTTTACAAATTTTCTGTTTATTTAGCCACCTATAATAGATAGTGACTGATTTCTCTGCTGAAGCAAGTGCTCAGCAAGGATTGTGTCATAAAATCTGACCTCCAATATTCTATATTGGTACTACTATATAGAGTTTTTTCTCATATTTCAACAATATTCAAAATAATTTTTCTAAAAAAATTTTTCTGCCAATAAAAAATCCATTTTCAGAAAACAAGCTGCCTTTTATTGGCAGCCTGCTTGTCTTTCTTATGATTCTGATGCATTTTTTCTACTTTCTGTCATTTGCTTCCACACAGAGCCTTTTGCTTCTTCTCCGTGCTCAATTCGTTCGATGGCCATTTTCACTTGAAGACTGACTTCAAATTCAGGGTCCTGCTCCGCTTCTTTTAAAGCTTCTAGTGCTGTTTCGTCACCTTCTTCATAAAGGAACATGGCCGCACGCCAGCGGACAAGCTTACTTGGGTCCTTTAAGGCTTGAATCATCGCTTCAATCGCACTAGGATCACCAAGATCCGAAATACAATCTCCTGCAGTTCTTCTAACTGTCACTGTTTTATCTTCAAGCCCTTTATACAAAATAGGCAAAATGGCTGGATCTTCAATCATGCCAGCATTCACAACAGCTTGTCTGCGAATCGATGTTTTTGGGTCCTCCATCGCTTTCATTAAAACAGGTATATCTTTTTTCTCTGGCTGCATTTGCTCTAAATGAGCAAAACGTTTCTTCCAATCTTCATCACGCAGCATCTCTTCTGTCACATCATATGCTTTTCGGTTCACTTGTTTATCTACAGCCTCTTGACCTTCCTTCACTGCCTCTGTTAAACGGGATAAACGCTCGTCGTCATATGCAGCTTGCAGCTCTTCTGTGACTTCTTGACCGATATCAGCAAATTCTCCAAAACGTACGCCATGTTCTTTCCACACACGTTCAAATACAACATTATCAGAACTGCTTCTTAGCTTTAAAATCGCTGCCTGGAAACGTTCAGGCATTCCAAATCGTTCTTCTCTTTCACCGTCTGTCAGCTTCACCTGCATCGGAATCCCATTAAACATTTGAACAAACACTTTGACTTCTCCAAATGTGTCATCACCTGACTGCGATTCTCCCTGAAGACCTTCTGTTTCTTGTCCAAAGGCTTCTCTGACTTGCTGTAAAATACCTTGCCAGTCAAATTTCGCATTACGCTCAACCGCTAAGAAATCGGCTACATGGTAAACACCTTTTACACCTTCAATGGTTAAAATGCGCTTGATCATCTCTGGCGCTTCGTCTTTTTGATCTTTTTTGTAGTTATTGCTTTTACCGCCTGCAAGCGCTTCTGTCAAAATGACTTTCATTGTATTCGGGCTTGGCGTTGGTTCTATGGCAGTTATTTTCATCTATACATCCTCCTTACACACATAAAGACCCTACTCATCTGTAAGGCCGCATTCTTCTTTCCATGTCTTAATAAATAGACACATAAACTCATGCCGCTCATGAGCCAGCTGCTTTCCAGCACGTGTGTTCATCAAGTTTTTTAATTGAAGCAGCTTTTCTTGCATATGCAAAAGTACTGTGCCTTGGTGAGCACCCTCTGTATAGTGAGGCTCCCCTTTTGCACCTGCATATGTAAACACCCTTGCAATCCCAGTTGCACCTATCGCATCTAGCCGATCTGCATCTTGAACAATGGCCCCTTCTAATGTCACTGGCTTATGCTGCATATGCCGGTGACGAAAAGACATCGTTGTAATAATATCCATGATATAGCGAATATCTTGCGTGTCCACTTCCCACAAAAGGAGCTGCTGCTTGAGATCATGCGGTGAAAGCTTCCATTCACTAGACAGCTTGTCATCAATGACATCATGGATAATCGCTGCCATTTCAATGACAAAAAGCGACCCGCCCTCCTGTTGTGCAATATGGACGGCAAGCTGGCGCACACGATTGATATGAGCTTCATCGTGTCCAGTCGGTTCATTCTTTAGCTGTTTTGAAACAAAGGAGGCAGCTGCCTCCAATTGTTCTTGCTGCTTACTCAAATTCATGCTTATTTCTCCAAAAGAGCGATAATGGAGCTTTCTAATTCTTTCGGTGGTGTTTTAGGAGAAAATCGTTCAGTCACTTCTCCGTTTTGGTCAACGATAAATTTTGTAAAATTCCATTTCACCGTTTTTGTACCAAGCACACCTTTCGCATGACTCGTTAAGTATTTGAAAAGCGGATGCGCATTGTCACCATTGACATCTACTTTTGCAAACATCGGGAAGGTCACACCATAGTTTAACGAACAGAATTCTTGAATTGCTTCTTCCCCTTCTGGCTCTTGATTCATAAATTGATTGCACGGAAATCCTAAAATTTCAAGGCCCTTTTCATGATATTGATCGTATAACTCTTGTAATTGTTTAAATTGAGGGGTCAGTCCACATTTGCTCGCTGTGTTCACGATGATCAGTACTTTCCCTTTGTAATCTGCCATTGATTTTTCCTGACCGTTAATGGTCTTGACCTGAATATCATAAATTGACATCTCATATCCTCCTAGGATTCACTTTTTCCTATCGTAACATGCTTCTTTTAGAAAATCGCTTTTTATGCTTTCTGCTAAAAGAGTCCAGTCACACTGCCGTCTTCTAATAAATCCATCTCAAGTGCCGCAGGTTTTTTAGGGAGACCTGGCATGGTCAGAATGCTTCCTGTTAGTGCAACGATAAAACCTGCTCCTACAGATGGTTTTAACTCTCGAATCGTAACGGTGAAGCCTTTTGGTCTGCCGATTAAAGCCGGATCATCCGATAGTGAATATTGCGTTTTTGCCATACAAACCGGCAAATGGGCCCAGCCATTTTTCTCAATTGCAGCTAGCTGCTTTCTTGCTTTTGATGTAAGGTTGACGCCGTCTGCACCATAAACCACTTTGGCGACTTTTGACAACTTTTCTTCAATGGAATCTTGCTCCTCATATAAATAAGAAAAGCTGTTTTCATTCTTTTCAATGAGTGTCGTGAGCTCTTCGGCAAGTGCTACGCCGCCAGCTCCCCCTTCTTCCCATACATTGACCGCTTTGACTGGATGTCCATTCGTTTCGCACCAGTTTTCTATTGCTTGAATTTCTTCTTTTGTATCGGTAATAAAACGGTTCACTGCAACGATATATGGTAGACCGAAGGCTTGCACTGTTTCAATATGCTTCTCTAAATTATGTATACCTTCTAATACAGCCTGTGCATTTGCTTCCTTGAGCTCTGTTTTCTGCATTCCGCCATGCATTTTTAGCGCCCTGACAGTTGCTACAATGACAACAGCGCCTGGTTTAAAATCACCGGCTCTTGTTTTGATGTGAAGAAATTTTTCCGCGCCGAGGTCTGCACCAAATCCCGCTTCTGTTACGACGTAATCTGCTAGTTTTGCCGCCATTTTTGTGGCAATTAAACTATTGCATCCATGTGCAATATTGGCAAAAGGACCACCATGAACAAGGGCTGGAGTTCCTTCAATCGTTTGAACAAGGTTTGGTTTCAGCGCATCTTTTAAAAGCAAGGTTAATACGCCTTCATATCCTAGATTTCCAACTGTGACCGGTTCACCTACTTGATTGTAGGCAACAACAATAGAAGAAAGACGTTTTTTCAGATCGTTTAAGTCGTCTGCTAAACAGAGGATGGCCATCATTTCGGATGCAACCGTAATATCAAATCCATCTTCTCTAGGGTACCCATTTAATTGACCGCCAAGTCCTACGACCACTTGTCTTAGAGCACGATCGTTTAAATCTAACACTCGTTTCCATACAATTCGGCGTGCGTCGATTCCAAGCTCATTTCCGTGATGGATATGATTATCAATAAAAGCAGATAAAGCGTTATGTGCAGATGTAATCGCATGAAAATCCCCTGTGAAATGAAGATTGATTTCTTCCATAGGTAACACCTGTGAATATCCGCCGCCAGTTGCACCGCCTTTAATACCCATTGTGGGACCTAGTGAAGGTTCACGCATGGCAATGATCGCTTTTTTCCCAATTTTCTCGAAGGCTTGACCGAGGCCAACTGTTACGGTGGACTTCCCCTCACCTGCTGGCGTTGGGTTGATCGAAGTCACAAGAATCACATTTCCTTCTTTTTGTTCCTTTAAACGGTCAAAAATAGTCAAAGATATTTTCGCTTTTGTGAAACCATAGCATTCTAATTCTTCGTCATGTATTTGTAATTTTGCTGCGATGTCTTGAATCGGTCTCAGCTTTGCCTTTTGGGCAATGTCAATATCTGATAAATGCTTTGTAATCATGATTAATGGCCTCCTTTTTTGACAGAAACAGCTTTCTTTTTTGCTCTATTTTTCATTGTAACATAATTGAAACATTGAAATATCGCCAGAAAGTTCCTATAATGAAGTGAAATTAGCTTTGGTTCAGGGGGTGGCGAGTTGCCTATTAACATACCAGTTCATCTGCCGGCAAAACAAATACTAGAGAGCGAAAACATTTTCGTCATGGATGAGACAAGGGCATTCAAACAAGATATCCGTCCTTTGAATATCGTGATCTTAAACTTAATGCCAAAAAAAATACAAACTGAAACGCAGCTGCTGAGAATGCTCGGAAATTCTCCGTTGCAAGTGTATTTTACATTTTTGATTCCAAGTACACATACACCGAAGAATACATCGAGAGAGCATCTAGATGAATTTTATACGACCTTTGACTCGATTCGCCATAAAAAATTTGATGGCATGATCATTACAGGTGCACCAATTGAGCATTTAGCTTTCGAAGAAGTTTCCTATTGGAAAGAACTGCAGGACATTTTGGACTGGAGTAAAACGAATGTGACGTCTACTCTCCATATATGCTGGGGGGCACAGGCTGGTCTGTATCATCATTATGGCATTGAAAAAATCAAGCTTCCAGAGAAAAAATTCGGTGTCTTTGAGCATCTTGTCAAAGAGAAAAAAGAAAGATTAGTAAGAGGTTTCGATGAAGTATACTATGTCCCACATTCTAGGCATACAGATATTAATACAGAACAATTAAAAAACACGCCGAATCTAAAAGTATTGAGCACGTCTGAGGAAGCTGGTGTTTGTTTAATTGTTTCAGATGATGATAAACAAGTATTTTTAACTGGACATCCTGAATACGATACAGATACATTGAAGCAGGAATATGAAAGAGATTTGTTGAAACATGATACAGTCAAAAAACCCGTCCACTATTTCATAGAAGATGGAGACACATTAGTTCCAGTGAACCGCTGGAAAGCCCATGCTACTTTGCTGTTTATGAATTGGCTTAATTACTATGTTTATCAAGAAACACCATATGTGTGGGAATAAAATAAACTGTAGTCTGATGATAAATGCTTAAAATGTGTTAAAATACAAATGGCTCTGTCTTCCATTATCAATTTAGTCTGTTTGTTTTTTAAAATTAGTTTAATTCTTTCGTAACGAATGATATGCTCTCGCTGTTTATATGTTATCTTTATGTATATGTAGACCTATGAGATTTATAGTTTTCGTACGAAGTTTTGTTGTTGTTGATTACATTTGAGGTGAATATTCTTGAATACCAATAAAAAAATATTAATCTTGACCGCAAATTATGGAAATGGACATATGCAGGTTGCAAAAACACTGTATGATGAATGCAAATCCCAAGGGTTTGAACATGTGATAGTTTCTAATTTGTATCAAGAATCAAATCCCATTGTGTCTGAAGTGACTCAATATTTATATTTAAAGAGCTTCTCCATTGGGAAACAATTTTATCGCTTGTTTTATTACGGTGTAGATAAAATTTACAATAAACGCAAATTTAACATTTATTTAAAGATGGGAAATAAGCGTCTTGATGAATTAATTCAATTACACAATCCGGATATCATCATCATTACATTCCCGATGATTGTTGTACCTGAATACCGAAACAAAACAGGTAAAGTCATTCCAACATTTAATGTGATGACAGACTTTTGTCTTCATAAAATTTGGGTACATGAAAACATTGACCGATACTATGTTGCAACCGATTATGTGAAACAAAAGCTAGTAGAAATCGGCACACATCCAAGCGATGTCAAGGTAACAGGCATTCCGATTAGACCACAATTTGAAGTAGACGTGCCTAAATCGATCATCTATAAAAAATATGGATTATCATCAGACAAAAAAGTCCTTCTCATTATGGCGGGTGCCCATGGTGTACTAAAAAATGTGAAGGAACTGTGTGAAGCACTACTTCTTGACAGTGAAGTACAAATTGTTGTTGTGTGCGGTAAGAATGCAGCGCTGAAGCAATCGCTTAGCGAACTTGAACAAGCACACCCAAATCAATTGAAGGCGCTTGGATATGTGGAACAAATTGATGAATTGTTCAGAGTAACGGACTGTATGATTACAAAACCGGGCGGAATTACATTAACAGAAGCAACAGCAATTGGTGTCCCAGTTATTCTTTACAAACCTGTTCCAGGACAAGAAAAAGAAAATGCTCTTTTCTTTGAAGATTACGGCGCTGCCATTGTCATCAACAGACACGAAGACATTTTAGAATCTGTCACCAACTTGCTACAAGACGAAGAAAAATTAGAATCCATGAAACAAAACATCAAAAAATTACACTTAAAACAATCTTCTCAAACCATTTTAGAAGATATCGTCGAACAATCAGATCTGATCATGAGCAACAAATCGTATGCTCAAGCATTATCATAAAAAGGTGCCCGTCATTGACGGACACCTTTTTTCTTTTAACCTTGATTCCCATTCGTTGTATACACTTCTTCAAACGGCTGCACGACAACAAAGCCACTTCCGCTAAACTTCATTTGAATGGACTCTCCGCTTCCCCTGCCAATAAACGTTTTGAACGATACATCTGTCACAAATTCAGTCTGCAAATCTCCTGACCATGCGACCGTCGCATTCGGATCTGTATAAACAGAATCACCTGGCTGAACAATCAGCGTCAGCGGTTCGTAATGACTTGTGATTGCCACAAGACCTGGTCCTTCAAGTTTGACATTAAATAATCCGCCTGCAAGCATGCCAGACACCTTTTTCATTAATTTAATATCCCACCGAACAGACGGTTCAAATGCGAGCAAGTCGTTTCCATTAACGAAAATAGACTCCCCTTGAGCCAATCGAAGAATCGAGATTTTTTTCCCTTGGTCTGCTACATATAATTTCCCATCACCTGTGGCCTTCATCAAAGAAGTTCCTTCTCCTGATAACATTTTTTTGAACATCTTTGAGACACCGTGTTCAAACACACCTTCACGTTCAAACTTTATTTTCCCGCGATATGAAACCATGGAGCCTGTTTTTGCCCAAATGGTATCCGTTAAATTAATTTCTAACAATCTTGGTGTTTCAAGTTCAAAGACCCCTTCCCCTTTGTCTTCTTGCTGCGTATTCTGAACAAACTCCTCAATTGTGTAACGATTCATGACGCACCTCTTTCTGTATTTTTACTATATACGGACAAGTTATACGTTAGGTTTCATGAGATTAGGACGTTTTATAGATAAATGTCATTCACTAAAAAAACAAAAAAATCAAACATTCTGCTCAAAATTTGGCTTGCCTGCTTGACGCTTTACTTTTGATGGTGTATAGTGGAACCATCATTTAACAACTTCTTAAGTCGTTAGGTGATGAAAAATTTTTTTTAGTATGCCAAAAGGTGTGCTACAGTACTAGGAGGAAAAAGCAATATGCAAAACGGTAAAGTAAAATGGTTCAATAATGAAAAAGGTTTCGGCTTCATTGAAGTTGAAGGCGGAGACGACGTATTCGTTCACTTCACAGCTATCGAAGGTGACGGTTACAAATCTCTAGAAGAAGGACAAGAAGTTTCTTTTGAAATCGTTGAAGGTAATCGTGGACCTCAAGCTGCAAACGTAACAAAAATCTAATCAACTCAATCAATGATGAAACGACAAAATAAAGAGAGGCGTATGCCTCTCTTATTTGATTTTCAGCTGAATTTCAATCGCTAAAATATTTTGCTTTAATCTTTGTTCAATTTCAGAGATATCTTTTTCGAGAAAAGGTCTTCCCTTCTTTGCAACATCTACCAGTTGCTCTAGATCACTGTACACCTCTTGAAATGTCCGATGTAATACCGTTTCAAAATCCTTATTATCCATGCCGGCCTTCCCCTTTTCCTCTATTATCCGTCACTTAGTCAAAAAGTAACTCAACCAAAACTTTCTATAGTTATATCGGCTCATTTTTCAGAATATGTTCTTTTTTTACACATTCTATTCGTTTTTTTTCGTGAGCGTATGATACATCTAGGGGAAAACCGGAGTGTACGCTTATTTTTTTAGTAATTCATTCCCGTATTGTTTGATCTTCTCTCCTACCGTGCATTGCTGAATACAAAAGGAGTGCGCGTATTTTTTACCAAATTCTTTACGAAAGTGCTTCTTAATCAAACAATCTGAACAATACGTGTCTTGAAGATCTGTTAATTCTTTTACTGCTGTTTTTTTATCCACTTTATTCAGCTCCGTCTACTTCTAATTTCAACTTACTTTCGATAGGGACGTCTGCAAGTATCTGTCTGGCAAGCTGATCTGCTTCTGCATTTTGTTTACGATCGATGACTTCATATGTTGGCGTGAGCTTCAGCTCTTTGATCGCAGCCTCAATTCGGTCGAGCCATTTGTTATGTATATCATCATAACAAGGCCATTCCCCTTTGAGCTGATTCATCACAACAAGAGAATCTCCTCTAATCGTTACAGAGTTTCTGCTGGCTCCCAGTTCTTTTAAAGCTTTTACCGCTTCAAATAAAGCCGCATACTCTGCCTCATTGTTCGTGGTGCTCTGAAAAGGCTGATTCTTCCTTAATCGGTATGCATCCTGTCCGAGCTGATAATACACGACAATTCCAAGCCCAGCATCACCTGTTTCTTTGCGAAAACTCGCATCAAAATAGACCTGAAGCTGATCGGGTTCAAGCCTAAGTTCTTCGTTTAGCTTTTCAAGTTCTTTCGTCGACCACATCGCACCCTTTTCATCTTCAAATGATAGAAGTGACTGCGGTTCTTTTTTGTCTATATATTTTGCTAAAAGCAAGGCCTCTTTGAGCTCCATCCAATCTTCTTGGAAAAAAGCAATGGACCCAATCGATTTCACTTTCATTGTATAGTGCGCTCTTAGTTTCATTGATCACATCGCCTTCCCATACTTTTAAGGTAAACGTTCGTTATGCTATAATCAAAAAGTTACATTTTACATTTAGAAAGGAAGTTCATGTCACTTGTTTAATGAAGGTATTTGGATCTTATTCGCGATCATTAATTTTATCATTGTTCTTCTATTTTATAAAGGATTTGGCAAGATGGGGCTTTTCGTATGGATTGGTTTTGCAACAGTTGCTGCCAATTTACAAGTGGTCAAAACCGTTGAATTATTTGGCTTAACGGCAACACTTGGCAACATTTTATACGGCAGTGTGTTCTTTGCAACGGACGTCCTAAATGAAAAATATGGACAAACCGAAGCGAAAAAAGCTGTCTGGATTGGCTTTGCCACCCTTTTAACATTAACTGTTGTCATGCAGGAGGCTTTGCTTTTCCATCCCGCTCCATCTGACATTTCCCAATCATCATTAGAAACGATATTTGGCTTTATGCCAAGGGTCGCTCTTGGTAGCCTTGCTGCTTATATCATCAGTCAAATGTTAGATGTTTATGTATATTCGTTTATTCGCCGGATATTTCCTTCAGATGGTGCGCTCTGGCTGCGAAATGCGGGGAGTACAATGATTAGCCAACTGCTTGATACACTCGTTTTCACAACTATTGCCTTTCTTGGGACCTACCCATTCCATATATGGATCGAAATTTTCATCACGACTTATGTGATTAAATTTATCGTCGCTGCCATTGGCACACCTTATGCCTATGCGGCGAAAAAAATGGTTCCGATTGATGAAAGGGGGAAATAAATTGCCAGCTGAAATATATATTGACGGTGCTAGTGCCGGAAACCCAGGTCCATCTGGCATCGGCATTTTCTTGAAATATGACGGAAAAGCTGAGTCTTTCTCCATTCCTCTTGGCATCATGAGCAATCATGAAGCAGAGTTTTCTGCGCTCATTGAAGGCATGAAAATTTGCGTAGAAAAAGGATTACGGACCGTTTCATTCCGCACTGATTCACAAGTAGTGGATCGTGCAGCCAATGCAGGATTTGCTAAAAATCCATCTTTTCGTCATTTCATCGAAGAAATGCTGCAGCTTCAAAGCGAATTTGATTTATTTTTCATTAAGTGGATTCCGAGCAAGGAAAATCAAGTGGCTGATCAGCTAGCTAGAAAAGCGATTCACCTTTCAAAAGGATGAATCGCTTTTCTTTTGGTTATGCTAATGTGTGAGGTGATACGAATTGGATAAAGAGAACAGAGGCCGTGTCACAAACGGAACGACTCCTCAAGGTGATGCGCAAACAAAAGATAAACAGCCAATATCGCAATTAGAAAATAAGGCGAAAAAAAGCAACACAAAGGGCTAATACATGTAGCCCTTTGTTTCTTTTCTGCGTAAGAACAACCTTAACTGATTCCTAATTGACTTAAGCGGTTAACCATTGGTTCGATCCCTTTGATTTGATGCAAGCGAAGCATTGCCGCTGCCCGCTCTGGATCCATTTTTATTTTTGTTTCGTCAATCGGACAGCTGAGTGGTACATCACATTTAATTTCTGCCAGTATACGAGAAAGCTTCAGATCTTCTAAACCTGCTTGCATTTTCTTTTGCTGAGCTGCCGTTAATGCATGAACATTTTCTAACAGTCGATCAATCGTTTCATACGTTTGAATAAATTTCAATGCTGTTTTTTCGCCGATTCCTTTTACACCAGGGTAATTATCGCTAGCATCACCCATCAGCGCTTTCATATCAATCAGCGCCTTTGGAGATATGCCCATTTCCTCTTCAAAAAAGGCTTTTGTATAATGCTTATAATTCCCTATGCCTTTTTGCATCAAAGCCACGGTCACTTGTTCATTCAAGATCTGCAGCAAATCTTTATCTCCTGTTAAGACAGTCACATGTGCTTCGTTTTGATAGATTGATGCAAGCGTTCCAATACAATCATCTGCTTCAAAACCTTTCACACCAATGTTCATGATCCCCAGTTCTTCTGTCGCCTCTTTTGCTAAATCAAACTGCGGGATAAGCTCAACAGGCGCCTCGCCTCGATTGGCTTTATAATCTTGAAACAATTCGTTCCGGTATGTCTGGCTTCCCATATCCCAGCAGCAAACGATATGAGTCGGCTCAAATGTTTGGACAGCTGTTAACAAATGCTTCAAATAACCATTCACTCCATTTGTCGGCACACCATGATCATTTATCATAAAATTGCGATGGACAGCCGTCGCATAAAACGACCTAAAAAGAAGTGCCATGCCATCTACAAGTAAGACGTGTTTATTCATTCATCTAATCTCCCTTTTTATAAACAATACTCCTATTCTATCATAGAACATCGAAACGAACATAAAAAAGGCGCCTTCTTCTTTTTGATAAAGAAGAGGCAGCCCGATTACTTTTTACCATATTGCATTTTTTTCGTTTCCGCTTCTGCGTAGGATGGCATGTCTTTTTCCTTCGGCATGCGCTCCTCCTGCTGCTTTACGTTTTGCTTTTTTGCCATGATCATTCCCCTTTCTGGTTCATTTGTTAAGATGACCAAAAATGAGAAAGTTACTCTTTACTTCTGTTTACGCTGGGTGTATTCCTCCACCATCTCAATCGTGACATGTTTACGAAGCGGAACAATTCCGCCTCGGGCAAGCTCATTCATTTTAGACGTAATGGCATTGATCTCATCTGTTGAAAATGGTTCATTGTGTTCACATTTTTTCACAGCCGATTCAATCGCCTGCTCTCTTTTTTGTTCAAGTGCAAGAAAAGATTGGATGTGGGCATGTTGTTTCTGTGAATGTGCAGAAATTTCTTCGTGTACGCTCGTCATCGTCTATCAACTGCTTTCTTTTTTATATAGTCTATCATGAATCATATCGTTTTCAACTGGTTCTTCCATTCATTTGTTTGTTCATAAACTTGTTCAATGATCGCCTGTTTTTCAGCATCTGTTGTAAGGCTCGTCATAAATGTCTGTTTTTGCTCATTGAGCTGTTGGAGAGCATCTTGTTCGTACCTTTCCGTATAGGTCTTCACTAGCTGTTCATATCTGCTCAGCAACTCTTCTTTTTCGTTATCTGCCCAACGTGTTGTCATTTGATGTAGAATATCTCGAATGGCTTCAATAAACGTAGCCTTTTCATTTTGTTCAAAGAAGGCTTTCGCTGATTTTTGTTTCTTTAAAAGCGGCTCAAATGGTGCAATCTCTGCTTCGACTTCAATTTGTTTTAGCTCAGCATTTTTCTCCTCAGGGGCTGACAGGCTGAGAGAAAAGTAAGGATCTTCCGCACATGCAACCTGCATCCCTTTTTCCCACTCCTCTTGGAAATAATGGTGTATAAACGATTCCATTCGGATATCAAGCGCCTTGAGCTCCTGCACAAATTCAAATTCATACTCCTTTAACGCTTTCTCAAGTGCCTTTTTTAACTGCTGACCAAAATTCCCTTGAGATATGCCAGGATAAAAGGCCGACTTTAACAGATCATTCGCAAATAATGAAAGCCGCTGTACAATATGATAGAGCTGTTCATGCACGTCTTTTTTTACGCTTTCAGTCACAAGTTTAGACCGTTTCACATCTTGCATTTTTTCGAGAATGGCTTCATAGGATGTCTTGATGTTTTTCTTTTCAGCTTCTTTCTCATCTTCTGATTGATGCAAGGTCGCACGTAGTCTATCGACCGTTGTACATAATGTATTAGCTTCAAAATGCAAAAGTTCAATGGCATCTTTCGTTAATTCTTCCTCAATAAAATAGTCGAGCTGTTTTCTCAGTGTTGCATATTGATTATAAGATGTCGGCTCTTTCCCTTCGATCTCTTCCTTACTAGACACATGATGCAGGTTTGGATTGCGGATGCCTTCTTTTGTGAGCTCGCTTCGTACATAGTCAAATACGGTTTCAAGCTCTGCTTGATCCTTAGCCAAATCAGCTGCATTGATGATAAAGAACATTTTATCCATGCTAAAGGAATCTTTTACGAGTCCAAGCTTCCGTAAAAATGAGCGATCAGCTTTTGAGAAAGAGTGCTGATAATACGTTAAATAAAGAAGGGCGTCTGCATCCTTCATATACTGGAAGGCGATTTCTGTATGACGCTTATTCATACTGCTTGCACCTGGTGTATCGACAATCGTCAGTCCTTTATCTGTCAAAGGTGTACTTAAATACACCGTCACTTCCTTCACCACACAAGAAACAGATTCTTCCGCTACATAAGGCTTTAATTCTTGAAGTGTGACATGTAAATTGGTTTGGTTGTCAATGTCATCATGAAACTTGGCATAGGCTTGTAGAAAATGTTCTACAATGATTCGGTGATCCTGTTCGAGCTGCCGTTTTTTCAGCACTCTTTCCAGCTTTGCCTTAAACGAATCTCCTTTTTCTGTTTTGATCGAAAATCCAAGAATCTGATCGAGTTCCTCTAGAATGTCCTGCTTGGTTTTAAACACCACTTTAACACTTTCATGAGGATGATCTTCCGTAGGTCGTGTCAGTTTGTTAATTGTTGCAGTTGTTGGCGTAGGAGATGAGGGTAACACCTTCCGTCCAACAAGCGCATTGGCAAAAGAAGATTTTCCAGAACTAAAAGCGCCAAATAAAGCGAGTGTAAATTCTTTTGCCTGCAGCCGCTCTGTTCGTTTTTCAAAGGAATCTCTTTGAGACTTTAGAATATCTAAAGGCGATAAAATGCGGGAAAGCTCTTTAAATTGTGCAATTGATTGTGCTGTTGTTAAATGCTGCGATTGACGGTATTGATCGCGCTCTGTCTGTTCAGCAGCTTGATCGCTCTCTTTAACATGAATTGATGCGTGATTCTTCTCCAGCTGGTCGTGCTGCATCCATTGCTTTTTCACATAAAACCAGTCGCCTGGGATATGCTCATCCGTTCCGTTTTGCCAAATATCCCATAAATGCTGAATATCCTGTCTTATTTGTTCATTTTTTTCGTTATACCCCTCAAGGCTCTGAAGCTCTTGTTTCGCTTGCTCCCATTTTTCCTCTTGCTTCTCCTGTTCATTCTTGAGCTGGTCTTTCAAGGTTTCAATCATCTGTTCAATCAATTGAAGCGCTTGCTGTTTCGCCTGTCTTTTCAATGCTTCACCAGCATCTTTCGCATATTGAAGAACGTATTCGTTAGAAAAAGTTGCCCCTTGGTGAATGACCTTTTCAAGCAGGGATTCTTCAATAGGTGTCTCAAATGCCATGGCTTTGTCTAATAACGCTTCGCCAAGCTGATGCTGTTTTATTTCTTTTTTAAGGAGCTCGGCAATGTGCCAGTCAACTTCCGCTTTCATTCTCTTTTTTACATCTGCTAAGAAATCACTTGCCCGCTTTTCCTTTTCCTGCTCGGTTTTATTTTTGGCAAATAGTAAACCCACTTTAAAGCCAGGTGCTTTCGATTCGATATAGTCACTTGCAAGCTCTCGCATCTTAAATGGCGTGAGGTTTGCATTTTTTAAGATGTTCTCTACTTCAGAAGACACTTCATCTTCTACCTGCTTTGCACCATTTTCAATAAATCGACGTTTCTCTTCTAGTTCTTTCACTTCATTCCTTTTTTCTTGAAGGTGCTTATCAAGGTCCTCTTCATGCAGTTCTTCTTTTAACGAGTCTATATGTTCTTTTAAAACATGTTCGATTTTCTGCTCTGTATAGGCTCGAAGCGATGCTTTAGGCATGGTTTGTAATTCTTGTAGTTTCTTCACTAAACGGATCATTTCATTTTTTGGGTGTGCCTCATCCGTCACAGAAGTAAAATATAGATGTTCTTCTTCAATGCCTTCTTTTAAAAGCATCTCAACGACTTGTTTTTTGTAGTCTTCAAAAGTTGTCTCTTGTTCATCATGCCGATCCACTTGATTGACGATGAAATAAAGATTAGGCACTTTCTCTTTAATCGAGCGAATGAAGCGAATGTTTTCTTCAGAATGGACATGGTTATAATGAACGACATAAAAAAGAGCATCTGCTTGATGAAGAATCGAAGCAGCGGATAAAAAATGCGCATGATCCGTTGAATCAATTCCCGGCGTATCAATGAGTGCCACTTTTTCTTCAAGTCCACTATAATCACCGCTAATTTCCACCATCTCAATTTGTTCCCCATCTTTACAAAAACGCTGCACCGCTTCTTTATCATAAGAACCGCTCATTTTTGCAAAACGTCCATCAGACGTATGGAGCTGAACTTCACTGACCCCTTTCCTGACAACAACCAAGTTTGCACTCGTTGGAATTGGGCTTGTGGGCAGGATGTGATCATGAAGAAGATGATTCACTAGTGATGACTTACCAGCAGAATAGTGGCCGGTAAATGCGATATACACTTCTTCTTCAGCTTCCTTTTTCATAATAGATGCAAGTTTGGCTGCGCGCTCGTGATCATCCCTTTTCAGAAGGCTTTGATATAAAGCACCTGTAGTTTGAACGAGCGAATCTCGAATAGACAAGTCTTTCATGACGATAAACCCCTTTGTTTTTAGAAAAGTCAGTTATGTATGTGTACCATTTTACACAAAATAAAGAGATTTTTCTTCTGATCTGAGGAAATAAAAAAATCTGCTGCCCGATCAGTCACAATGGACTGCAATCAGGAAGCAGATTTTTTTGAAACACCTTTTAATACGAAGCCAATCAATAAGCTGTATACACAGACCGTACCGAGTAAGAAAATCATTGTCATGTGATCACCGTCCATCCTTCATGATTGAGAATGTTTATCATTAATGAAAGTGTAGCACAATTGATAATGATTTTCAATATTAATTTAATAAATACTGATTCAGTGCTTTTTCTTCTGTTTGTATTCTGATCATCATCATCCATCCATTTAAACACGTAAACAAAATGGCAGTAATAAATGCGTTAAATAGCAGCGGAATGAACATCAGTTCAATCGCCACCACCACATAGTTAGGATGCTTTAACCAGCGATACGGCCCCTTTTTCACAATCATCGCATTTGGAACGACTAAGATTTTTGTATTCCAATACGTCCCAAGTGAACATAGTGCCCAGTACCGAATCACCTGGGTCGCAAGCAGGAACACAAGCAGCAATAGGAAAAAACGAGACGGTTGAAGATGCAGCAGCCATGTCTCTCCAATAAGCGAGAGGAAAAAAGCTGCATGCATAGCGACCATATAAGGATAATGGCTTGCACCAAATTCAATCGCTCCGAGCGCCTTCACCTTCTTTTCATTTCTTTTCGCCACAAGCACTTCAATGAGGCGCTGACAAATGAAAATGCCAATCACTATCCAGAAAATCATCACGAGAGCCCCTCCCATTTCATGAGCAATAATTCTGACGAAAAGCCTGGACCAAGTGCTCCGCAAAGCCCCACCTGTCCTGCATCTATTGACTGATGTTCAAGAAAATGCTTCATAACATATAAAACGGTGGCAGAGGACATGTTTCCATGCTGTTTCAGAACCTCTTTTGAAGAGAATAGCTGATGATCTTGTAAAGATAGGCTTTCAAGATAGGCATCAATCACTTTTTTTCCTCCAGGGTGAGCAAGAAAAACGGATACATCCTCTGTTGAAAACCCTAGCTGATGTAAAAATTGATCCACTTGCTCTTTTAACCACCCAGAAATGATGGACGGAATATCACGTGAGAAGATGACCCGAAATCCGTCGGCGGTAAAATCCCATCCCATCACATCCTCAGAATCTTTCATGGTCACTGACTGCGTACCAAGCACTTTAGGTACTGTTTTTAGCCGCGTATACTTAGAGGCAGCCTTTTTTCCAGTTAAAAGAACGGCCGCAGTCCCGTCACCGAACAGCGAGGTTCCAATTAAATTGCTTTTTGATTGATCTTGCGGCTGAAAAGTGAGGCTGCAAAGCTCGCAGGCAACAACTAGCACTTTCGCTTCTGGATACGCCCTGATGTATTCATAAGCTCGGGATAAGCCTGCCGCCCCGCCCCCGCAGCCTAACCCCCAAATCGGCACTCGTTTCGTATAAGGAGAAAATGGAAGAACATTCATCAGCTTTGCATCAAGACTTGGCGTTGATAACCCTGTACTGGAGATGAAAAACAAAGCATCAATCTCATCAAAAGGAACTGGCTTTGTAAGGAACGCTGTTTCATGCAGACAGTGAAAAACGGCTTCTTTCGCATGAGCCAATGCTTTTTCGACATAGAGATTATTTTTCTCTTCAAAAGAGTGATGTTCTTGATACCAATCAATAGGCTGGACAAACTGCCTGCTCTCTATTTCGCCATTATTAAAAGCTTTTAATAGTCGATCAATATCTTTAAACGATCGTTTAAATTGAGATCTTGCAAATTGAGCAGCTGCTTGCTGATCCACATGATGTTTTGGCAGACTTGTTCCAACTGAAAGAATGTATGCCATCGGCTTCACCTCTTTTTTCGGTTAATATCCCCAATCAAAAAAAGGATATACATGCCAAAACGACACAATTCAGTCAAAATATTTTCCTCCGTCTAACTTTTTGTCTTGACGACAATTGATAAATATTGGATAATATAGGTGAAAACATGATGTAGTTTTCCTCCTTCACAGGTTCGTTCCAAGCCAAGCGAACCTGCTTTTTTTATGCAATTTATGTTCAAAAATAATGGTGATTTAATGAAAAAAAAGAACTCCGTTAATTGGGAGTTCCTCTGTGAATGACCTCTCTTATGAACATCTAAAGAGCAAACCCTCACCTAAATCTTTTCGAGGATTGACTTAATAAAAGCAGTTTTTTCATGTGCGTATTTGTGTTTGTCATTTCCATGTAATCTTGATAATTTAAGTTTAAGCTGTTGGTACTCACTTCTAGCTTGCTCATTATTTCTCAAGTAATCTCTGAAATTTAACTGTTCAAGTAAATACTTATTATGTCTTTGGTACATATGGATTTGATGTGTTCGTGGTTCTCCTTTATTAAAGTAGTGTCTTTCAGGTAATACGTCTGTTCCTTTATATGAGTAACCGAGTCCTTCCAACGCTTTTACACATTTTTCTCCATCAAAAAAATGTTCTATTTCAATTGCAATATCAATAATTGGCTTAGCGCTTAAACCTTTTACTGCCGTACTTCCAATATGATGTACATTGATTGTGTATGGACCAATATCAGCTATTATCTGGCGCTTTTCTTTTTCATATTCGTTTTTCCACTCCATAGACCAAGGCACTAAAAAAACTTCCCCTCTTGGTAATCCTAACATTTACTTATCCCACCTTTTAACACCCATTTGGAGAATGTTAATAAACCAACTTTATCATAAGTCCCATATGGAGAGAGCAGACAGATTTTAACAATCATCCTATTCGTTTAGATCTATTTCTTGGTTGATGTCATTCAATACGCTTCTTAACCATTCACTCTCATCTTAGTTTTATATCTAAAGAACAAAAATGATTATTAATAGGGTTAGTTAACATAGCTTTATGCAAAAAAACACCTCTCAAATGAAAAGTGCTGACCGTAGACAAACCCCACCTTTCATTTAAACATGAATGGATCACCTTTTTTTCTGATCAACACAAATAAATAACCATAAAATGCTAATTTATTTGATGATTTTATATGAAAAGGGGGTTTTTTCCTGTATACTTAATCAATATGAACACCATGAAAAACAGTGAAAAAAGACAGAATCTACTACATGATTCGGCACAAAATTTAATTGACTGGAGTGATTGTCATGAAAAAGGTGTCCAAAAAACAAACACCCTACAACACGATATTTCTCTCGAAGATAATTGGTTTAGTGCTTCTTACACTGTTTCTCTTTTTTATCTGGGATATGTCTAAACCCCATTTGCAGGCGACAAATGGGCAAGCAACAATTGTTACTAGCAGTGACTTCCGAGACACAAGTATCAGCCTGAAAGCAAAAGATCATTCTACAAGAACATTGGATCAACAATTTAAGACCAATCCAAACCAACAGACAACGAATAAAACGGTCTTTTTAACATTTGATGATGGCCCTTCTGCTACATCAAATCAGCTGTTAAATGTCTTAAAAGCACATCAAGTGAAGGCGACATTCTTCATGCTTGGACCGCAAATCCAAGCTCACCAAGCAGCTGTGAAAAGACTTTATCAAGAAGGACATCAATTAGGGCTTCATGGCATGACGCATGATATAAACCGCTTTTATCAAAACAGTGAGTCTCCCGCAAATGAAATGAGAGAAGCTCAGCGCATTCTTGCTTCTGTTACAGGCGTTTACACCCGTCTTGTGAGAACACCTTATGGCAGTGTTCCAAATTTAACATATGATCAAAAAGTACGCTTAAACCAATATGGCTTTATTTACTGGGATTGGACGATTGATAGCCTTGACTGGAGATATAAAAACTCACAATATGTTCAAGAGGTATTGAATCAACTGCAAATGTTTGAGAAAAATAAACCATGGGAACCAAAAGTTATTTTAATGCATGATCAACCCTCTACCACGAACTATTTAGATAGCCTGATTACACAACTAAAAGCAAGGGGCTATACATTTGCAGTCATTAACGAAACAATGCCGCCGGTACAACATTAATAGCGCTAATCACAATAAGCCCGTATCCAAAGGATGCGGGCTTTCAGCTCTCCAAAGAGAAGTGATTACATAACAGATTGCTTAGGTTCTTCCATTAGCTCCTTCTCTGTTTCTTTTTTAAAAGGAATCATGTGATAAATAATATGAAGCAAAATAGCGGTAAAGCTTCCGGCGACAATTCCGTTACTTGTTAACAATTTAATCGATTCTGGCAAATGCTCAAACATTTGCGGCACAACCGTTACTCCGAGCCCGATGCCAACTGAGCATGCGACAATGAGTAAGTTTTCCTGTTTGGCAAAATCGACGCGTGAGAGCATTTTAATCCCGTACGCAATGACCATCCCAAACATGGCGACCATTGCACCGCCTAGAACGGATTTTGGAATAATCGTTGTAAATGCCGCGATTTTAGGAAAAAGGCCAAATACCATTAATAATACACCTGTCACCACAATGACCTGATTTTTCTTCACACCTGTTAATTGGATCAATCCAACGTTTTGGGAGTAGGCTGTGTATGGAAAAGCGTTGAAGATACCGCCTAATAAGACGGCAATTCCCTCTGCACGATATCCCTTTGCTAAATCCTTCTCTTTTAATGAACGATTCGTTAAATCTCCGAGCGCAAAGTATACACCCGTTGATTCGACTAATGACACAATGGCAACTAATGTCATTGTCATGATTGGTGCAAATTCAAAAGTAGGCAACCCAAAGTAAAAAGGCTCAATGATGCGGAAAACTTGTGCATTCGCCACTTCTGCTGTCTCCACCTTCCCTAAGAAAGCAGCAACTGCTGTCCCAAGTAGAATGCCGATTAAGATGGCAATGGCTTTCATGAATCCCTTTGTAAATCGATAGAGAAGGACAATGATAAACAATACAAGAAAAGCAAGTCCAAGATTCTCAAAAGAACCATAGTCTGCACTTCCTTCACCACCTGCCATATTGTTCATGGCGACCGGAATTAAGGTAATTCCAATGATCGTGACGACGGAACCTGTGACAACGGGCGGGAAAAATTTCACAAGCTTCCCAAAGAAAAATGAAAGAGCAATGACAATACACCCTGCGGCGATAATACTTCCATATATAGACGAAATTCCATATTTAGAGCCAATCGCAATCATAGGAGATACCGCAGTAAATGTACAGCCTAGTACAACAGGCAAACCGATGCCAAAAAAGCGGTTTTTCCATACTTGAAGCAGTGTGGCAGCACCGCACATGAAAATATCTGCCGAAATTAAGTACGTCAGCTGGGCTGGCGTGAGCCCAAGCGCATCTCCAACAATGAGCGGAACAAGAACCGCACCTGCATACATCGCCAGTACATGCTGTATCCCTAGCGAAAGGGTTTTGGCTTTTTTAGCGGCACTCATGATTGTACCTCGCGTACAAACGTGACTTTTCCTTCCTCGAGCGATTCGATACGTGCGAGTGACTCGACTCTATAGCCCATTTGCACAAGTTCTTTCCTTCCAGGCTGGAATGATTTCTCGATAACAATTCCAAAACCAGCTACTTTTACTTTCGCTTGCTTTGCGATTGCAGCTAGTCCCTTAGCGGCTTCTCCATTTGCTAAAAAGTCGTCGATAATTAACACACAATCATCCTCACTAAGGTGCGTGTTAGAGACAGCGATCGTACTTTCTACTTTTTTGGTAAAAGAATACACACTTGCTGTCAAAAGGTTATCCGTTAAAGTCAGTGATTGCCGCTTTCGGGCAAAAACAACTGGCACATGAAGGGCAAGTCCAGCCATTACAGCAGGTGCAATACCAGAAGATTCGATTGTGATAATTTTAGTAATTCCATCATGCTTAAATAATCTAGCAAACTCTTGACCGATCTCATGCATTAACACAGGGTCAATTTGATGATTTAAAAAAGCATCTACCTTTAGCACTTGATTTGACAGAACGATTCCTTCGTTCTCGATCTTTTGACGTAACAATTCCATCATTCTTCCTCCCAGCATATTAGCAACTTTCATTTTTTTGCATAAAAAAAGCATTGCTGTCCATTAAGGAGCAAGCAATGCGAAAACGATCCACGGGATCTTCAGCTCATACAAAAGCTGTTTCATTTTGCTCACTCATAGTCGGACGGTATCGGTGTCCGGTAGAAACTTGCGTGCCATTATCACGCGATTATATGAGTGTTATAGTGTTCAAATTATAACAAGATTTCAGACGCTTGGAAAGCACTTTTCTAGAAAAATACCGAACTTAAACAATCATTAAGCTTTAAACGTTCGTTTTTAGAATATTCAACCAGCAAAAAAGCATCCTTTTGATTAAAGGGTGCCTCAGATTGTTGACAAAGGGCTAAAATGAACTTTATTTTAGCCCTTTGTCTTCTTTTCAGCGTGTTAGAAAACCTTTGCAGTCTAGGAAGGACGAGCACCGGAGCAGAGCGAATTTACCATTCGTGAGCACCGGCGCGCAGACCCTGACAACGAATGCGAGGGTTTGTCTACACGCTGAAGCACCCTTCTGATCAAAGGGTGCCTTTCATTTATGATAAATATAGTTTCGTGTACTTATCTGTTAAATAATCAATTAAGTATTGAACATTTAATTCTTCACCAGTTGCGTCTTGAATGATTTCAGATGGCTTTTTCCGTTTTCCATGCTGATGGACATATTCAGTTAGCCATTCTTTTATCGGTGCAAAAGACCCATTTTGAATCAGTTCATCAAAATTCGGTAAATCTTTGATCATTTGCTGCTTTAATTGCGCCGCATACATATAACCAAGTGCATATGAAGGGAAATAACCAAAACTACCATCAGACCAGTGAACATCCTGCAAAATACCAAGCGCATCGTTAGGCGGCGTAATGCCAAGATATGCTTTATATTTTTCATTCCATAACGCCGGCAGATCTTCAACGGCTACATCTTCATTGAAAATGGCTTTTTCAATCTCATAGCGAATAATAATGTGAAGCGGATACGTGAGTTCATCTGCTTCAATTCGAATGTAAGTCGGCTTCGATTCATTCACCGCATGCACAAATTCTTCTAAAGTGACATCTTTAAATTGTTCAGGAGATGCCTCTTGCAGCTTTTGATAATACGTTTTCCAGAAATCTTCATGTCTGCCGATAAAGTTCTCAAAGAAAAGAGACTGTGATTCATGAATACCCATTGATGTGCCGTCACATAAGAGCGTTCCGCTCAGTGCCTCATCAATATTTTGTTCATAAATGGCATGGCCGCATTCGTGAATGGTGCCAAAGATCGCCATGCGAAAATCGTGCTCATCATAACGCGTCGTCACACGTACATCCCCTCTGCTTAATGTCACAGCAAATGGATGAACCGTTGTATCAAGTCGTCCTGCGTCAAAGTCATACCCTAACTCTTTTAAGAAAAAGAGACTCAGCTCTTTTTGTTTGTCGATCGGGAAGCTTTTCGATAAAAACGAAGTATCCGGTTTATTTGGTGAAGCTTCAATTTTTTTCACGAGAGGAACGATGGCGTCTCGAAGTGCACCGAATTTTTGATCGAGTTGTTCAACCGTCATATCCGGCTCATAATTATTGAGCAGCACATCATATGGTGTTTTTTTCACGCCCCAGTACTGGATGAAACGCTTGTTAAAATCAATCAGCTGTTTTAAATAGGGTGCAAAGAGTGAAAAATCTGATTTCTCCCTTGCTTCTACCCAAACATGTTCTGCTTTTGATTGTAGAATGGAGTATTCTTTAAATTCTTCTTTTGGAATTTTACTGTTTTCATCATATTCTTTTTGCGATAATTCGAGTGCCTTCTGCGTGTCTTTTGACAGCTTTTCTTTCTCTTTATTTAATGCATCAAGAAGATCTCTCATTTCATCAGAAGTCTTCATATTAAAGATATCGCTGGATAATTGACCGATGGTTTCTGCTCTGAAATCAGCACTTTTTTTAGGCGCTTGTGTTCGAGAGTCCCAATAAAGTAAATGAAGCGCCTCTGTATAATGGGCGATTTTTCCTAGTAATTGATAAAACGCTTTCTCTTTTGATTCAAGACTCATGCGTTCGTTCCCCCAATCAATAAAATATGTATGTACGTTTCAAGGCTACTTCAATAAATGTTCTTTTGTCAATGAAAAAGGAGGATACGCTGATCGTATCCTCCTCTTATTGAATGGTTTTCTATCATTAAGAGATCACTGGCTTTACTGGAAGAACGGATTCAATTTTACTTTGTAGCTCAATATCTTTCTGACTGCCAAAGTAAATATGAATGCTGCCAGCATCTTGGCTTGTCCGAATCAGTCTACCAATGCCCTGCCTTAGACGAAGCAGCATGTATGGAAGGTCCACTTCAGTAAATGCATCTTTCGCTTCATTCCGTTTTGCTTCAAATACTGGGTCATGCGGTGGATATGGAAGTCCCCAAATGACCACATTTGTTAGAGACTGTCCTGGAATATCCAGCCCTTCCCACAAGTGAACGGAACATAACACAGATGTTTCATCCGCTTGGAACTTTTGAACAATGGTACTGATCTCCTCGTCTCCTTCAAAATACACATGGAAAGGCAGTGATTCATTTGATGCATCGAGCTGCTTTCTAAATACATGCAGTTCATCAAATGAAGGGAATAAAATAAGAGATCGACCGCCATTTTCTTTTACCTGAGCCAGCACGTGCTGACCTTTTACATCTGACTCTGTCATTGGCTGCTGAATTCCGTGGAAATACATTTGCATTTGCTCCTCATAATCATACGGCGAAGCCACACTCATAGATAAGTAATCTTTGATCCCAAGGCTTTCAGCTAAATAATCAAATGATTGGTTTTCAGACAACGTAGCAGATGAGAAAATATAAGGGATTTTTTGCGAAAATACCTTTTCACCAAGCACTTCTGCTACCGTTTTTGGCATGACGACAAAGGTTGTATCTAATTCTTGCTTCTCCAGCCAGCTAATGGCATTTTTCTGATAAAGCGACAGAGAATACGCCATCTGTTCAATGTACTCTTCCACAACAGACAATTCATATTGATCAATTGTGTACATCTCTGATTCAAATACGAGCGCTTCTCCAATCTTCTCAAGCAAATCACATAATTCACTTGCTGAACGCTTCACCTCATCTACACGACCAATTTCAAGACGGTGTGATCCTTTGATTTCTTTGGCATTCGTTTTTAAGAGGTAAAAGAACTGATCGTTTGTTGCAAGTGCATCTTCAACAAGTTCTGCAAACTCTTCACGAATATCATTTTGCAAAAGACGTTCCAAAAACGTCTCTAGTGTTGATTGCTTCACTCGGTATGTTAGCGCTTTTTGTGCTGCAAATTCAAGAAGATGTCCTTCGTCAAATACAACAGAGCTATGCTCAGGAAGGAGCGGCAGCTGTCCTTCACGTTTACGTGACTCCTTTGTCCATACATGCTCCATGTAAAAGTCATGAGAGCAAATGATGAGGTCTGTGGCTTTTCGGTAATGGTCTCTTGATAAATTCAAGCCACAGCGGTGCCGCATGTCGCACGTTAAGCAGTCCTGAAAAGAGTCATAACCAATTCTTGACCACTCATCATTTGTTAATTCTGGATACTCTTTTCGATCACCGTACGGATAAAATGTCTGCATCCCATGAGATTCATGAACAAATGAAGGAAGCGATTCATAAATGTCGAGCCACTTCTCATCATCTTCACGTTGCATCGTTTTCTCTAGTTTCTTTAAGCACAAATATTGATCATGCGATTTACTTAATCTCGCATCTATTTGAATATCAAGGTGATTGGCAATTTTATAGATATCACCTTCTTGTTTGACCAGCTGTTCAATTAACGTTTCATCTGCACATGCAATGATCGCAGGTTTCCCTGTATATCTTGCATATGTGACCGCAAATAAAAGATAAACGATTGTTTTGCCTGTGCCTACCCCAGCTTCGGCAAACATCACACTTTTTTCTTTAAAGGCTCTTTCTAACTGAAAAGCCATGAATATTTGTTCATCTCGAAGATCAAAGCCCTTTTCTGGCAAAATGTCATAAAACACATCACCAATCCAGTTGCCCAGTTCTTCGTAAAAATTATGTTCTTTTGTTAATGAAAAAGGCAAACGAGACGCTGTCACCTGCTTCAACCCCCAACTTTTGAATCATTCAGACATTCAATAGTACCATTTATGCTGGGGTATGACAATCTTTTTTTAAGAGCGCAGGCGATGTTGGTAGCTTTCCTTCATTAAAAATGCGTGCTCTGAATGGTCTATGTAGTTTTGAGCCATTGCTAAGTTCTCGATGGCTGCCGTAAGTTTAGCAGATTGTCCTGTTTCAATCCCTTCTATTTCTCGGGCTGTTGAAGCGAGTGCTTTTTGAATTAACTGAAATTGATCATAATGAATCATGAAGACACCTCTTTTTTTAAAATCAAGTTCAGTTTATTCCGTCCCGTGACGACTTATACCTTTTTAGCATAAAAAATCCACACCTTCTCGTGGTGTGGATTTTTGTTACGATTCAGTTGTTTGCTTTCTAGGCCTGCGTTTTCCCCAGTATTGATAATAGTCTGTTTTAATAAATCCATTAAACAGTTTTCTCTTTTTCGTCGCTTTTCTTCCGAAACACTCTTCGAATTTTTCATGTGACGTTAAAATGTAAATGGACCACGTATCTAGGTTTTTCAATGCTTCGCCCATGCCTTGATACATTTTTTCCACAGCTGGCTTATCGCTGAGACGTTCACCGTAAGGCGGATTTCCGACAATTACACCATACTCTTCTTTTGTTTGAAAGTCCTTCACTTGCATTTGCTTAAATTGAATCAGTTCACTAAGTCCAGCTTCTTCTGCGTTCAGTTTCGCAATCTCTACCATACGATGATCGATATCGCTCGCGATAATGTGAAGCGGCTGATCATAATTCGCCTTTTCTTCTACTTCAAGGCGTGCTTTGTTCCAAACGTCCTCACCGATCCATTCCCATGATTCAGATGCGAACTCACGGTTAAATCCAGGGGCAATGTTTTGTCCAATCATCGCTGCTTCAATAGCAATTGTTCCTGATCCGCAAAAAGGATCGACAAACGGACGGTCAGGTGTCCAGTTCGTTAATAAGACAAGCGCCGCTGCAAGGGTTTCTTTAATCGGCGCGCCCCCTTGATCTGCACGGTATCCGCGTTTATGAAGACCCACACCAGACGTATCAAGCGTCAGCAATACTTTATCTTTTAAAAGCGCTACCTCGATTTTGTATTCAGGGCCTGTCTCTTCTAGCCATTCAGACTGTATGTTGTAAGACGATCTAAGTTTTTGCGCGATAGCCTTTTTGACGATGCGCTGACAATCCGGCACACTGGCAAGCTGAGATTTAACAGATTTACCAATGACAGGGAATGTGCTATTTTTCGGTAAAAAAGCAGCCCAGTCAATGGCTTTTGTCTGCTCAAAAAGCTCGTCAAATGTTCTAGCCGAAAATTCAGCAACTTGGACCTTGATTCGGTCTGCTGTACGCAGCCATAGATTCGCACGGCAGATGGCAAGCGCATCTCCTTGAAAAATAACTTTTCCGTTATCTACAGTGCACTCATACCCGAGGTCTCTTACTTCTTTTGCAACAATCGCTTCAATTCCCATTGGCGCTGTTGCGATGAGTGTATAGGTTTTCATTTGTTTATCACCTGTTTTCTCGTTCTTTTCTTAATCAAGATAAAAGCTCTCCATATGTAGAAATAGGAGAGCTTTGATTTCATCATGTTTATGATAACGGATATAACGTTCTGTAAGCCATGTTTTGTTCCATCGTACTACAAACGGCAAAAGCCTCGTACTCAGGTGGTAATCATCTATCTACAGAATTCTCTGTCCTTCTCTCCGTTTGGTTCCTTTGAGAAAGTTCCCCTACCAAGTTTGGGTTTCTCGCTCGAGGGGTTTACCGCGTTCCACTCTCACCATTTCTAGTGAGACTTCGTCACTGTGGCACTTTCAAGGATACTTTGCCATATCCTAAAAGGACGTAGGCATTTTTCCTGCCGTCAGCCTTTCCCAGGCTGCCCTGGCTTATTTTTTCGCCAGGCACGAACACTACGGGCATCTCAGCACCGTGCGAGCATGGACTTTCCTCTGCAATGTCAAAGCATTACAGCGATTACCCGAACGTTAATCAACATGCGTTATTATAAACGACAATGTCATCTGACACAAGCTTTTTTGGTATTACTCAATCATAAAGTTTGCTGCCGAAAACGTGTTTCTCAAGATTAGATAGTCTTTTTAAAATATCAAAGTTTGTTGTATTGGACTGTGCAGGCTGTCTTTTCCCTTGCTCAACCGCTTCTTCAAGCTGTTTTGACAAGTGAAGGTTTTCTTGTTGGAGTTTTTCAATTTCTTGATGGAATGTCTCATAGTCTTTAATGACCATATCTAGAAATTTATCGACTTCTTCTTGTTTATACCCTCGGACACCTGTTTTAAATTCTTTTTCTAAAATTTCTTTCGCAGAAAGCTTTACTTTATCAGCAAGCATCTTTTTCACCTCATATCGTGAATTCATAGTATATTTTTTCAGAAATACGTGACGTTGTCAAATTTTCTCTTGCTTTTAGTCAAAAAACGGATCTTCCGCCTCAACCTGTGCTCTTAAATCATCCATTGTGATATACATTATTGGGTAGTCGGTATAGGTTTCAGCTTCTTTGATCATATATTTTGGCGAGCCTTCGTGCTCGGGATCATATAAGACGAGAAGGCCGTCCGTTTTTTCAATAAAAAAGCGGTTCTTTTGTTTAAATTGTGCCGGACTTTCATACGGTCTATGCGTGACACTTTCTACAAAATCAGCTTGTGCAAGAACGCCTTCATACAGCTCTTTATTTTGTTCATTCCAGCGCTCTTCCTGTTCATAAAATGGTGTAATGACAGCAAGTTTTAAATCTGGAAACTCCTCTTGAAGCTCAAAGACCACTTCAGCTGTCCATATTTCTGCACCTAACTGACCTGAAATGAGCACCCATTCCAGCCCGTCTTCAATGAGTGCCGTCAGCCTTTTCCGAAGTTCCGCTTTTATGTATTGAAGTGCAGGCTCGTCTTGTTTGAAGATCCCAAGCTCAAATGGCTTGTACCCTGTGACAGCAATAATTTTCATTTTTTCACCTGCTTTTAAAAAAAGGGACTTATAAAAGTCCCATTTCACTTTATCTGTTACAGCAAGGTCCACCGCAGTTAAAGTGTTGATGTGTTGCCGGGTCCACCTGAGAAAACGTATGCGGGAAGTAGTGAACATGTTGGAAATTTTGGTGATGAACATTTGTTACATGCTGCGGGTGGATGTGCGGCACAATTGTAGTTGACTCACTATGCGTACAGCAGTGATTCGTTGGATGTACAATTGGCTGTGTAACATTTGGATTGCAATGATGATGATGGTACATGTAGCATTCCCCTCTCCTTGATTTTCTTACATTAACAATGTATGAATCAAGAGGTGTACATGTACTAATGCATTAACCTATTTTAAAAGTTTGCAAGAAAAACATCTTTATAGTTTGAAAACACAAACGCGACCAATATGACAACAAGAAAAAACAAGTAGAAAAGACCCTTATACATGCTCTACGCTCCTCATTCAATATCTAACGTTATTTTACAGGATTCGTGACTTTTCTACAATAAAAGTGCTAAACAATTTTTATTTTCGGCCGAGAGCCGAACGTTGTCATTTTTTGCGCTTTCCCAGGCAATAATTTCATTGCCCAGCTTTTCTTAAGAGCCGGTTTTCTCGCTTGTCAAGTTCCACAATGTCTCGTTCACTTAAAGACGATTGTGATAACAATGTTTGGGTAATGGAAAGGGCTGCTTTTGGATCCTTTTGACGGTGTTCTTCATACTTTGCTAGCTCTACACCCGCTTTTAATCTTACATGAACATCACTTGATTCAAATAGACGCCTCCATATGCATGCCGCTTCATCCCATTGTTTTAATCGCTTGTACTGTAATGATAGATCATAAGCTGCTTGATCCGCATGCTCAAACGCTGCTCCCGCTAATTCTTGCAGGTGCTTTGTTGCTTCCTGCACATCACGGTGAGCAAGATGCCACTTAGCTAATGCATATTTCTCATCGTCTTCCTTCACCGCATCTTTGGATAAGATTTTTTTAGACAAATGAATGTAGAGACTGATTAACGATAAGACATCAAGTTCATTGTGAGTCAAAATTCCTTCAATCAGTTTCGGGTTTTGTTCCTTTAAAAAGTGAAAATAGATCATTGGTGCGAGGAACCCCGGTGTATCTCCCTCCCGATTGACGTGCAGTTCCTCTTTTTCTACAACCGAAAGAGCCATACGCTCATATTTATGTTTCCACAATCTCCTTGACCCATGCAGAAGGTCAAAATGACCAAATTCAGGTAGAGCAGGTATTTGATCGCGTAATAATGTATGCCTCGTTTTGACTTGAGGCCAGTCAAATGATTTTCCATTATATGTCACAAGTGATTCAACATCCACCTCACTAAGAAAGCTATTGTAAAGTGCCGCTTCATTTCCTGGATTCGTGAGCAGATGTTGTTTTACCACCACTTTATCTGAATAAACTCTCGCATGCCCAAGCAGAAAAATCATATTTCCCGTTCCGCCAGATAGTCCTGTTGTTTCTGTATCGAAGAAAAATAGCTCGTGAGGCTTGTAGCCTTTTGCAGAAAGAGAATGCTGAATCTCACTTTTGTTCCATGCACTCACCATCTCCGGCAGTTCTGCAAATGAATATCGCCCATGCTGATGGTCAAGTGGATAGGTCACTTCCCGAATGAGGCAGAAAGAATCTTCAAAGTAGTAAGGAGCTGCACCTAATTCCCCCCACTCTTTTAGAAATGGAATGTTTTCAGCCGTCACAGTGGGCGTTTGTCCCTCTTTTACTGCCCCACGCTTTTCATCTGACTGATTGTGCGACAGGTGTTTTTTCATTCTGTTTAATTTTCCTTTTAATGACATGAGTAGGTCTTTTCCCCCTTTCCTTAAAATCCTGCCATCAATTGAATGATACTGCTTTTTCCATCGATCTCTTTCATTTCCATGCCAATACAAGATGGACAGCCGTTCTCGCAGCTGCATCGCTCAATCAGCTGAGTGGCTGCACGGGCAATTTCATCAAAGCGAGCCTGCACCTCTTTACTTAAACCGATTCCACCTGGGTAATGATCATATAAAAATACGGTCGGTTTCCCCGTATGGGCTGCCTTTATTTGAGAAATAACATGAATGTCTGAACGGTCACACATGACAAACGCCGGAACAATATGCTGAAGAACATTGGCAATACCGAGCAAGAGCTGTTCAAGTGTTTTTTCTTCAAATGTCCGCTCTGCTTCATGTAATTCAAACCAAGCAGCACTCGTATGAATCTCTTCTTCAGGTAAGTGAATCGGGCCGGAACCAATATTTTCACCGGTTGATAATCGAATTTTTTTGAAAATGGTCGGCATTGCATTGACGGTCACATCACCGTAGTGAACAGATACCGCTTCCTTCTCTGTTGTCTGATCAATTTCAAGCACCTTGAGCTGAACCGCTAAATTCGCATCTGTATAATATTCTACATCGACTTGTTTCACATAAGCCTTAAGATGCTCATAATCTAGCTTTTCCACTTGATACTGAACCCCTTCATGTAAATAAATCGCTTCATCATGAAGTAAGGTCATCGCACTGAATCGATCCATCTCCCCAATAATTCGAACGTTCGCTACATCGGATTGATCGACAATGACGACATTTTCCTGACTTGCAGATCTCAGACTGATGCCATGAGCCGGGAACGATTGATCTGACCAATAATAACGGTTCCCGCTGAAATGAAGAACCCCTTCTTCATGTAAGTATTGCAAGATTTCTTCTACTTCCATACTGCCAAACTGTTCATCTTCTCGAAACGGTAGCTCGTAGGACGCACATTTTAGATGATCGACTAGGATGATAAGGTTCTCAGGATTGATTCTTGCCGATTCAGGTGGTCTGTTAAAGAAGTATTCAGGGTGCCTGACAATATATTGGTCAAGTGGCGATGAACTTGCGACCATGATAATGAGTGCTTCCTCATGACGCCTTCCAGCTCGTCCAGCCTGCTGCCACGTACTCGCTACACTGCCAGGATATCCGGTCATGATACAGACTTTTAGCTGTCCAATATCTACTCCTAATTCTAGTGCGTTTGTGCTGACAACACCGAGAATGTCTCCTTCCCTTAAGCCTTTTTCAATCATGCGCCGCTCTTTCGGCAAATAGCCCCCGCGATAACCACGGATCGATTTAGGACCAATTTCTTTTTTCACTAGTTCTTGAATATGACTTAGGATGACTTCAACTCTTACCCTACTTCTAGCAAAAACAATCGTTTGAATTTTTTCTTTTAAAAATGTTTTAGCGAGCTGATTCACAACAGTGGCCGCACTTTGTCTAATATTTAATGGCTTATTGACGACTGGCGGGTTGTAAAAGACAAAATTCTTTTTACCGCTAGGTGCTCCGTTTCGTTCAATGAGATGCACCTTGCTTCCGGTCAGCTGCTCTGCAAGCTCTTTCGGATTCGCTATGGTCGCTGAAGTACAAATAAAGGTCGGGTCACTTCCATAAAATGCACAAATTCGCTTTAGTCTTCGAATGACATTGGCGACATGACTGCCAAACACGCCTCGGTATGTATGAAGTTCATCAATGACAATATACTTTAAGTTCTCAAATAAACTGACCCATTTCGTATGGTGAGGCAAAATTGCTGAATGCAGCATATCTGGATTTGTGATGACAATATGTCCTGCCTGTCTGACGCGCTGGCGAATCGCTGGGGAGGTGTCCCCGTCATAGGTTTCACTGTGAATTGGAACATCCATCTCATGAATGATTTCGTTTAATTCACTTTTTTGATCTTGCGCAAGTGCTTTTGTTGGAAATAAATAGAGGGAGCGGCTTGTCTGATCTTCTGCGATCGACTGAAGAACTGGCAGATTGTAGCAAAGCGTTTTACCTGAAGCTGTAGGTGTCACAGTCACCACATTCTCACCATCCATCACACGTTCAAAGGCTTCCTTTTGATGAATGTACAGTTCGCTCACACCTCTTTTTTCAAGCGCCACTTTGAGCCTGTCATTGACTCTTTCAGGAATTGGAGAAGTCAGTGCAGGCTTCGCTTCAATTTCATGCCAATGCTCGACCTGTTCGTCTTTTTTTAAATCTTCTATGAGTTCGTTCATTGTTTTCTTCTTCATCTGGTATCCACCTCTCATTCTAGTGTACCGAATATTTGTTTGCATGACTAGGCGGCAATTTTTTGATGCACCGCTTGTGAGCAAATATTTTGATGTGTTGTAACAATATCTATTACACTTCTATAGTGAAATGATTTTATCAAGGAAGAAGATGATCAGATTGAAAAACGAATTTAAGCCTTTATTTGAACCTTTTACATTCCCAGGGGGTGCCTCTATTGATGGCCGTTTAGTCGTTGCACCAATGACACACTTCGGTTCTCATGAAGATGGCACGATCTCAAAGGAAGAAATTGATTTTATTACCGTTAGATCAAGCGAAATGGGCATGGTCATCACCGCATGTGCAAACGTAACGCCAGATGGTAAGGCGTTTGAAGGACAGCCTTCTATTGCAAGGGATGAAGATATACCTGGCCTTCAAAAGCTTGCTTCTGCGATTCAAGCGAAAGGAACAAAAGCCATTATGCAAATTCATCATGGCGGCTCTCAGGCTCTCCCTCATTTAGTCCCAAACGGTGATGTCGTTGCGCCAAGTGATGTATTTAAAGATGGAAAACAAATTGCGAGAGCTTTGACAGAAGAAGAAATTCCTCACATCATCGACTCATTTAAAGAAGCAGCAAGGCGCGCAATCCAAGCAGGATTTGATGGGATCGAAATCCATGGAGCGAACGGATATTTATTACAGCAATTCTACTCACCGCATAGTAATCAGCGTACAGATCAATGGGGCGGAAGCGAAGAAAAACGTCTCGCATTTCCAATTGCAGTTGTAGATGCGGTGAAAGAAGCAATCAAAGAGCATGTAACAAAACCATTTATCTTTGGGTATCGATTATCACCTGAAGAACCAGAAACACCTGGTTTAACCATGACAGAAACATTTACTTTAGTGGACGTACTTAAGACAAAAAACCTTGATTACTTGCATATTTCTTTAATGGAGATTGACGCTAAAGCAAGACGTGGTGCTGATACAAGTAAGACGCGGATGGAATTATTAAAAGAGCGCTGTGGTGACACGCTTCCACTCATCGGCGTCGGCAGCGTCATTACAGCTGAGGATGCACTGAATGCATACAATCAAGGGATTCCACTCATTGCTGTTGCAAGAGAAGTCATTGTTGATCCCGATTGGGCAGTAAAGATTAAAGAAGGCAGAGAAAACGAGATTGAAACCGTCATTAAACGCAGTCAAAAAGACAAGTACATGATTCCAGAGGGTTTATGGACTGTCATGGAAGCAAGTAAAGGCTGGGTTCCAATGGAAGATTAATGTCCTCAATCAAAAAACTACCCTATCAACTCAGGGTAGTTTTTTGGATTATTTCATTTTCACTGTAAAAAGCTTGGACGTCTGCTTTTCTACAGAGCCCTTAGGTTCTTTGTCAAGATGTTCTACTAAATCACCATTCATGATGACAATTGGTGTCACTGTGCTTGCCGCTTTTTCTTCAATCAGCGCTAAATCACACGTAATGAGAGGATCACCTGCTTTCACTTTATCCCCTTCTTTTATGTGTGCTTCAAAGCCTTCACCATTTAATCCAACCGTTTCAAGTCCGATATGAATCAGAAGCTCAAGCCCCGAGAGTGTTCGAATCCCAATTGCATGTTTTGTATGGAAGAGTTGAATAATTTCACCATCTACTGGTGACACAATGGTGCCGTTTTTTGGTTTTACAGCTACGCCGTCTCCCATCATCTTTTGAGAAAAAACGGGATCTGGTACATCGGTCATATCCATTAACTCTCCATCCACTGGAGAATAAATGACTTCTTCCTTTACATCATCTTGGTTTTTTCCGAAACCGAATAATTTTTTCAGCAATGTTCATTTGCTCCCTTCAAGCTTTGCTTCTAGATCTATTCAGCGTATAAATCTTCACGCCCATACACCTTGCTTCATTCAACACTATTTAATCATAATTTTTTCCTCTCATCAATTGATAACCGCCTGAGCCCCTTTTGCATAGGCTGTAGATGAGAGGTGATTCAAATGAAACATGAAAGTGAAAAGAAACACGAGTTGTTAGCAAATGAAGACATTCTATATGAAGCGATTGAACAATTTTTTGCATCATCGCCATTTCATGACATTTTAAATAGTGCAGAGGCGCTGATGACCACGAGCCATTCACTTGCATCCATTACAACCGATGTGACAGAAGATGATCAATATGTATATATTGAGATTCGATTTCCAGACCATTTTGTCGAAGGTGATATCGCACTAGAAGTGAAAGCGCAATATTTACACTTATCGGTACAGGAAAAAATCAAAACAGACACGACTTCCTCCTATTCGAGCTTTACCAAAACCATTTTAATGCCTGCAAAAATAGATGAAACCAATATGAAGAGCGTTTGGAAAGATCAATCACTTCGTGTGACTGCGCCAAAACAAACAACCCAATAGATGTATATCTATTGGGTTTTGCTATGCTTTAAAAATACTAGTAAATCCTTTCGCCAATGAGCCCACTTGATTCATTGTACTCATCATTTGTCCAGCAGTATCAAACATTTTATTAAAATCGTATTGCCCATTCGTTTTTTTAAATTGTGACAGCACACTTTTAAATTGAGATGATTGCTGTTTTTGCGGCCTTGGCAAAGGATAAGGATTCATAGGCTGCTGCATAGGCATCATGCCCGGCGGCTGCATTTGCGGCTGATTCATTGCTTCAGGCTGCGGCTGATAAGGCTGGAAGTTTTCCTGATATCCAAAAGGCGGCTGATAGCCTGCAGACGACGGCTGGTTCATTTCACCTTGATATGGGGGCATGAAATATTCTGGAGGCTGCGGAGGCTGCTGCATATCTGGATACGGAAAAGGCCGTTGCTGAAATTGATTCATTTCATAAGATGGCTGGTTTGAATAAGGGAACACGTATCTCGCTCCTCTCGCTCTGAAAACATATTGAAGTCAATGATATATTATGTTCAGGTAGCAGAAGATGTGCCTACAGCAGCCATAAGAAAAACGCAGGCTGTTTCATCAGCTGCGTTTGTTGATTTCTTCTATTAAAAGGTTCAGTGTATAAATCACTGATTCAACTAAATTTTTCACACGAGGTGCATGCTGTTTGCCAAAATAAGATTGCAGCACAACCTCTTTTCCATTTTCTTGGACGGCTTCAAGCTGTTCTTGATGTAAGTATCTAGGTTTGGCCTGATGAATAAATGAGGTAGCAGCAGTAAGCCACTCTTCCATTTGCTGATCAAATTTGACAACGGCCGGTTGAATATCGTTGTAAAAATCATAAACTGGGTATTCCTCTTCTGCCTTTCCCTTTAGGTACTGCTCGTATGCTTCTTCGATCCATGTGATCAACTCTTGTGTATGTTTAAGTAATGTTTGATTATCCAAAGTGTTCACCTCTATGAACCATCCTATCAAACGTTTACTTATTGCTCAAATAGAAAAGCTATCCGGCGTGATATGCGGGTCTTGCCGCCAGCTTATACTCTGCTGCATGAATTTTCAATTCACATTCCTTCACTTCAGATTCAAGACGGTCAATGATTTGTTCTTGCTCCTCTACGGCAGCGTTTTTTGTTTTTTTGACAGCTAAAGACAGTTCTTCTTCCACCGCATCAATCTTTCGCTCAATTTCCTCTAACAACTGCATAATGGATTCTTTTGATACAAATTCGCTCATCATCAGATTCCTCCTTTATCATCTCTCGTTACATTCTCTTTTCTTTTGCTCCCTCCTTCATACATGACAAAACTAGAACTAAATCGCCAATCTAAGTGAAGATAAGCGCAATTTCTTCCATTTCGACACGTGCTTGTCCTTCTTTGTATGATCGCGTCCGATTGTGTAAATTCTAAGGACAAAGGAGGTAGATGTCATGAAAAAGCAGCAAGCACCAAAAGAGCAAAAAACAAAAGGGAAAGAAAACAGTACAGATCAGCTTGATAAAAAGCTCGGCGGCCCTAACCGTCCATCCACGTAAAAAAAGCAGGTACCCCCTGCTTTTTATTTATGCAAAAAATAGTGTTCTAATGAGAAAAGAAAACGAAGCTGCCTTTTTTTATGAAAATACCAGTCGGTCAGCTCAATTTGTTTTGGTAAGCGCTCTACTTCAAACAAGGATGGACTCAATTTCTTTTGAAACCAATCTTCCCTTTGATCGTCTAATGAATGTGTCATGACTGGATACACCGTTCTGAGGAAAGGGCTTGACCTTCGCGCAATCCCTAAAAACGGTTCAAAATCAAATCGAGATCCCGTATGCGGCACGGTATGCAAAAAATGATAAAAATCCGAAAACAAATCGGCTCGAAACAATAGTTTTGCTAGTTTTTTCCCTAACGTAATGCGCTCTTTTACTTGGGAAAACTTTCGTATGGTTAACCCATACAAATGCCCGTCTACTGTCGGAAAAACGACGGTTTGAAAATGTGCCCACTCGCTGAAAAGATATTGAATCGAGTGAAAAACATTCTTTTTCAGGAGAGGATTTTGTATAATAGGAGATTGTATAGTATATTGTTCATTTATGATGAGTGCATGCAGCAGTCGCTCTGTGTCACGCGTTTGCCAAAATCGTTCCCACTCAGCGCTCATAAAACGAGACACACCGAAATGGGGCAGCAGATGAAATAAAGGTTTACGGCACCTTTTTGACCATTCATACAAGAGAAGCTGCGGGTAAGCATCTGAAAAGATCAGCCAATTCGCTCTTTCATATGCTGTAAAGAACAGATGCCCTTGCTGATCCGTTAAACCCGGATGGAAGAGCTCGCCTTTTAAATCTGTCATCGACCATCCAGCATTTCTGGAGACAAAAGAAGCAAGCAGAGACCATTTCATCTCTGGATGACGGTCATAAAAGCGCTTGTACGCATTTGTCCTTGTCAGGTTGTCCTTATTTTTCGCTTTCGTTTCATGTAAAATATGCTGGGTAATCATGTGCTCTTGTTGTGACAACATGGTGATCTCTCCAATACAAAATGCATTAAAAGGAGGCTGAAACTTGATGATTCGGTATCCTAACGGAAAATCGTATCAGCCCATTCAACAAATTGGGACAAAAAAAAGAATCAGCGGCGAATCATCTTATAGTAACCGCGGGATGACGCTTGAAGCTGACTTAAATGAAACGAACCAGTACTATTTGGTCAACGGGATCGCAGTCATTCATAAAAAGCCTACCCCTGTTCAAATTGTCAATGTGGATTATCCAAAAAGAAGCGCTGCTGTCATTAAAGAAGCCTATTTTAAACAATCCTCCACAACAGACTACAACGGGGTATACAAAGGGCGTTATATCGATTTTGAAGCAAAGGAAACCAAAAGCACCACCTCGTTTCCACTCAAAAATTTCCACGACCATCAAATTGAGCATATGAAACAGGTTGAAAAGCAAGGCGGTATTTGTTTTGTTATTATATCCGCATTTGGTTCCGTTTATTATTTGTCCGCTACTGACCTCTTCTTCTTTTGGGAGCGGCAGCAGCAAAACGGCCGAAAATCCATTAGCAAAGATGAATTAATGGAAGCAGGTCACCTCATGACACTTGGATATTCGCCAAGAATTGATTATATTAAAGTAGTGGAGACACTTCATTTTTCGGATGACAGCAAGCAACATTTACGTTCGAAAAAGGTTTAACACGAAAGGTTGAGATGTGATGTCTGATCAATTTACAAGTCGTGAACAGCGACGTAAAGCAAGTCAAGAAAACAATAAGAAGCAAAAGAACAAAAAAGGCAAAAAGAAAGCAGGTCTATTTAAAAAAATATTTTTATCTTTACTCGTGATCGGTCTTCTTTGTTTAGTAGCCGGAATCACAACTTTTGCCGTTTTTGCATCAAGCGCTCCTTCTATTGATGATAGCAAGCTAAAAACGCCGTATTCTTCAAAACTTTATGATAAAGACAAAAAAGTCTTTGCAGAAGTCGGGGCGGAGAAAAGAACGTATGTCTCGATTAAAGATATACCCGACGTGGTAAAAGATGCGTTTATTGCAACTGAAGATGCACGTTTTTATAAACACCACGGGATTGATCCTATCCGTATTGGCGGTGCTCTTGTCGCAAACGTCGAGGACGGTTTTGGAGCAGAAGGTGGAAGTACGATTACACAGCAGGTTGTGAAGAACTCCCTGCTTAACAATCAAAAGACGTTAAAACGTAAAGTACAGGAAGTGTGGCTCTCGATTCAGCTTGAGCAAAAATACTCTAAAGATGAAATTTTAGAAATGTATTTAAACCGTATTTTCTTCTCTCCTTATGCTTATGGTGTTGGGAAAGCGGCTGAACAATTTTTCGGAGTGACAGATTTAAATAAACTAACTGTTGCACAGGCTGCCACACTTGCAGGTATGCCGCAAAGTCCATCTGCCTATAACCCAGTGAAACATCCAGAGGCAGCGGAAAAACGTCGTAATATCGTTTTAGGCCTAATGAAAAAACAAGGCTATATTTCAGAAAAAGAGTATGAGGAAGCAAAAGCAACACCTGTCAGCAAAACGGTTGTTTCAGCTGATAAATATAAGAGTCAAAACTCAAGTAAGTACTCTGCTTATATTGAAGAAGTCATGGAAGAAGTACAGAAAAAAGCCAAAGTAGATGTATCAACAGATGGATTAAAAATCTATACTTCTCTTGATCGAAAAGCACAGGATCATCTGGATGACATCATCAATGGGGATTCAGCCGGATTTACGAAAGGTATGCAAGCTGGAGTCACCCTGCTAGATACAAAAAATGGTGAAATTCGTGCCATTGGCGGTGGTCGTGATGTACCAGCCGGCGGCTTTAACTATGCCACTGATGCAAAACGCCAGCCGGGATCTACAATCAAACCAATTTTAGATTACGGCCCTGTAATTGAAAACAAAAAATGGTCAACATATCAGCAAATTGATGATGCGCCTTATACGTACTCTAACGGTACACCAATTAACAACTTTGACAGAAGACACTTAGGGAAAATGTCGATGAGAAGTGCTTTGGCACAATCACGAAACATCCCTGCTTTAAAAGCTTTCCAAGAAGCTGGTACAGATAATGCTGTTCAATTCGCCAATAACTTAGGTTTGGACTTACCTTCTGACATTCCTGAGTCTTACTCAATCGGCGGATTTGACGAAGGTGTCTCTTCTCTTAAAATGGCTGGTGCATTTAGTGCATTCGGTAACAACGGATACTATAATGAACCGCATGCTGTAACGTCTGTTGAATTTAATGACGGGACGAAGCTTGACTTAACGCCAGACTCTAAAGCAGCCATGAGTGATTACACTGCATTTATGATCACAGATATGCTGAAAACTGCTGTACAATCTGGAACAGGTACACTCGCACAAGTACCGAATGTTCAAGTAGCTGGTAAAACAGGTACAACCAACTTTACACAAGATGATATTAATAAATACAACATCCCTTCTGGCGGTGCGAAAGATTCATGGTTTGTCGGTTACACGCCGCAATACACAGCAGCTGTGTGGACTGGAATCGGCAACTCAAAAGATGCAGACGGCAAAATGTGGCTTACGGATTATGAACAACGTGTTGCCAAAGTTGTTTTCCAGAAATTAATTTCTCAAATTGATGATGGAAGCGGCTCATTTGAAAAGCCAGACAGTGTCGTTGAAGCAACGGTTGAAAAAGGATCAGATCCAGCGAAGTTAGCTGGACCAAACACACCAAGTGATAAGAAGACAACGGAATACTTCGTCAAAGGAACTGTCCCAACAAAAGTTTCTGACACATATGAAAAGAAAGAAGCTGACAAACCATCTGACTTAAAAGCGGTGTATGATGAAGAGAAAAAATCGATTACACTTACTTGGGGTTATGATGACGATGCAGATGCAACATTTAATGTGAAGCAAGCGGTCGATGATGGCGGCTATAAAGACATTCAAAACAGCTCTTCTAAAGAAGCCGTCATCTCTGATGTAAAGCCAGGATCCACCTATAAATTCCAAGTGACAGCGACTGTAGACGATGTCACAAGTAAAGCTGCTTCTACCTTCCTCACCATTAAAGATGACGAAGAAGAGGAAGAAAAAGCAGATGATGAGAACAAAGAAGAAGAGCCACAGCAACCTGATGATGAACAGACAGATCAAACAGATGATAATCAAAACCAAGGCACTGATGAGCAGAAGCCTGATGATAAAAAAGATCAAGATCAAGGCGGAAATACCGAAAATGGCAATGGTGGTTCAAGTGATGGCTCAGACAGTACAAATGGAAACAGCAACTCACAGAGCGATGCCAATAAAGATAAAAAGAAAGACGACGAGAAAGCCAATTCTCAAAGCTCAAATACTCAGTCAAATTCTACTTCTCGCAAAGAAGACGAATAACAAAAAAGCACTTGCCCTATGTAGCAAGTGCTTTTTTAACGATTTTGTTTTAACTTTCTGAGTGCTTCGTATTTTCCATACTGCTTTTTGAGCTCTGTGTATAACTCGTCCAATTGAATAAAGCAATGATATTGAGTAGGTTTAAGTAAAATAAACTCTAATCGTTCTGTCCAGTTAATGGGGGCTACTGGAAACGTCTGTTGTTTGATTTCCTCCCAATCAACGGTTTGAAGCTTCTCTCCTTTGATCCAGTAAAACATTGCAATCATACTGACAATGCCTTGCAGCATATCATCCTCTTCACACCGAGATTTTCTCGTTTGAAAGCGAGGAAGCATGTTGTCTTTTAATTCATTCCACAGATCAAACATCAAAGGAACAAATTCTTCCGTTTTCTGCCACGGTTGCTCATCTAGTAAAGGTTCTGAAGATAGATCAAATGCGAGTGGATTGATTCTTAATATATCCTTTTTTTCGCCGCTTATCTCTACCTTTTTCTCTTTTAGCTTTTCGACATATGAGGTGAAAACAGCTGCTCCGCTCATGCCAGCTTCACCAGCCCTTTTTTCAGCCTCTTCTGCCCTTCTCTGCACATATCAAGAAGTGGACAAGATTCACACTGTGGCCGCTGCGCCTTACAGTGATATCTGCCGAAAAAGATGAGACGATGATGGGTCACGGACCAATCCTCTTTTGGCACCTTCTTCATTAAGGTTTGCTCTACCTCAAGAACAGAATCCTTCCAGCGGCAAATCCCAAGTCGTTTGCTTACGCGCTCGACATGTGTATCTACTGCAATGGCGGGAATTCCAAAAGCGACAGACACAACGACATTTGCTGTTTTCCGTCCAACCCCTGGGAGCTTGATTAGCTCATCTCGATCTCTTGGCACTTCACCGCCATAATCTTCAATCAGCATTTGGCTTAATTTTTGAATGTTTTTTGCCTTATTACGATAAAGACCGATCGAACGAATATCCTGCTGCAACTCTTCAAGCGGCACACTTAAATAGTCTTCTGGTGTTTTATATTTTTGAAATAGATGTTTGGTCACTTTGTTCACTAGAACATCTGTACATTGCGCTGAGAGTGCGACAGCAATCACTAGTTCAAATGGATTGGAATGAACAAGCTCACACTCAGCCTCTGGAAACATATCTCCTATAATATCTAAACATTCATTGATTTGTTTTTTTGATAACATGCCTTCTCCTTTATTGGTTATTGTTCCAGCCAATTATAAAAAGGAACTTGTCTTTTATATGAAGATGTTTCTTCTTTTGAAGGTGGGGCTTTTTGCTGCGAACGGAAATGCTGGCTATGCTCTTTCGCTTCTTCCGCTGTTTTCAGCCCTTTCTTTTTCCACTCAAACAATATTCGATCGATATAGCGAAAATTTAATTTTCCTGATAAAACGGCTTCTCTTAGAGCAAGACGAATCATCTCAGCATCATGATGGTCTTGGTCCATCCAGATCGAGAGTGTTTCCCCTTCAAGAGGAGAAAGTGGTCTGCCAAACTCATCTTCAAATAGCGCATATAAAGATTTTTCAGCCTGCACATGATTCTTTTGCAGGTCTTTCGCCTGTTTTGCTTCTAAAAAGTCATACAGCACACCCCATAAGGGTTCTACCGAGTACCGGTCATGCTGAATACCAGACCTGTCTTCAAACGGCTGGATCGAAATAAACCCTTTTTGAATCAAATACTGCACCATATAAGCACATTCTTCGGCCGAAATGGTCATACCATGTGAAAGCTCTTCAAATGTCTGAAAAAAGACGCCTTGTTCTTCATTCATTTTAATCTTTAACATGACCATCATTTGTGATTCATTCAGTCCTAATTGCTCATAATGGGCAATCAGCAAATTAGGCAAACTGGTCGAACCCATTTTCTGCATATCTATAAATTGCTGCCTTTTCATCGGATACACCTCTTCACTTTCAGTATATCACGTTTTCTCATACGTGCTGTCCTTAAGACGTTTGAAAAAGCCTCCATATGTTGGAGGCTTTCACGTCTTAAGGATATAAACGGTTTAATAATCTTGGGAATGGAATTGTTTCACGCACATGCGGCGCTCCGCTAATCCAAGCAACTGTTCGTTCAAGTCCAAGACCAAAACCTGAATGTGGTACAGAACCATACTGTCTTAATTCTGTGTACCATTTGTACGTTTCTTGATCTAACCCATGTTCTTTTAGTCTTGCTTCAAGCAGATCTAAATCATGAACACGTTCAGAACCACCGATAATCTCTCCATAGCCTTCTGGCGCAATTAAATCTGCACAAAGGACGACATCATCACGGTCTGGTGCAGGCTGCATATAAAATGGTTTTAATGAGGTTGGGTAATGAGTGATAAAGACTGGTTTATCATAGCTTTCGGCGATCGCTGTTTCATGCGGCGCACCGAAGTCATCTCCCCATTCAATGTCATCAAATCCTTTATCCTGCAAGAATTTAATCGCTTCATCATATGTGATGCGCGGGAATGGTGCTTTGATGTTTTCTAATTTTGCTGTATCACGGCCAAGTGTGTGCAGTTCTACTTTACAGTTTTCAAGTACACTTTGAACAACGTGAGACACATAATTTTCTTGGTACTCAAGGTTCTCATTGAATTCAACAAATGCCATCTCAGGCTCGATCATCCAGAACTCGATTAAATGACGTTTTGTTTTCGATTTTTCTGCTCTAAATGTTGGACCAAATGAGAATACTTTTCCGAGTGCCATCGCAGCAGCTTCCATGTAAAGCTGTCCACTTTGAGAAAGGTATGCATCTTCATCAAAATATTTAGTAGCAAACAGCTCTGTTGTTCCTTCTGGAGCACTTCCTGTTAAGATTGGCGGATCCACTTTCACGAAACCTTCTTGATGGAAAAACTCATATGTAGCACGAATAATTTCATTACGGATTTTCATAATGGCATGCTGTTTTTTAGAACGCAGCCATAAATGACGGTGATCCATTAAGAATTCTGTTCCATGTTCTTTTGGTGTAATTGGGTAATCTGTTGCTTCGTGAATCACTTCAATGGATTTCACTTGTAATTCAAAACCAAGTGGTGAACGTTCGTCTTTTGTTACTTGTCCTGTGACATAGACCGATGTCTCTTGTGTCACTGATTTCGCAAGCTTAAAGACTTCCTCTTCCACCTCTGCTTTTACAACGACTCCTTGAATAAAGCCTGTCCCGTCGCGAAGCTGCAAGAATGCAATTTTCCCGCTTGAACGTTTATTGGCAATCCATGCGCCGATTGTTACTTCTTCATCGACGTGTTTAAACACTTGATTAATAGTTGTTTTCAACATATTTCCCTCCAAAGCCAGAAAGAAACTCACCTTGTTAAATAGGTGTGATTCTTTTTTCATACATTTTATTATAACCGTTCTAAATCAGCATGGTCAACGCAAGACAGAAGAAACTACGGTGTTAAATTTTTTTCCACTCGTCCTGTCGTAAAATCAACATAGCTGAAACTATATTGGCTGTTCTCATTTAAGTACGTTACTTCCCAAAGGAGGACGTCACCTTCTCTTGCTAATTGAACATTTTTCAGCTTAGAAATGGTGTTCTCCTTTTGAACGGCTTGTACTGCTTGGTTTGAAGTAATGCCTTCTTTTGCTTTTTTAGCAATGACTTTTTCTTTTTTGCTGGCAGGTACCCACACATAGATCGCTTCGTTTTGTTTGTTTTTACCTTCCACAATAAATTGCTTTTCTTTCCCAACAAAGGTATCCACTTGCTCTACTTGTGCTAATGATGCTTGCTTTTTTGCTCGTTCAATCGCTGACTCATGACCTTCTTCTTTTTGTCCCATGGCCATTTGATAAATCCACGAAAAGCTAATGATGCCAATGAGTAAAACGAGCGCAGCAACGGATGAAATAATCCAAACTATTTTTTTCATGTCAAGCTTCCCCTATGTGCGATATATGGTAAATATCGCTTGATTTTGATCTTCTTGATCTAATGCTAATCCAAACATAAGATCTTCCCTTTTAAGCGTTCTGTTCAGCAAATCGACGATTTTGTATAGGTCTTCTGAATGCTTAATTTGAACAGTTGAAAGTACCTCTATTTTACTTTCCACTTCTAATTCCTCCTCAGTACGTAAATATTGTTAGTCATACTTTTCAATGTGAGAACCGATACTATTTTTACAACGGAACATAAAAAGCCGTTACGATAAATTAACTCCAAACCCACACCAGTGAAAGGCCGCTTATGACAGCGGCTTTTCGTTGTTAAGCTTTTCTATATACGCCTCAAGCGACTCTTTGGACATCTCGTGAACTGGCGCATGATGAAGTGATTCTAAAAATAGTTTTCCATACGAAGCGGTTTTCACTCGGCGGTCTAAAATCAGCAATGTTCCGATGTCTTTTTCCGAGCGCAGCAAGCGGCCGGCTCCTTGCTTAAAAGTTAACACAGCTTCCGGGAGAGCGACGGCTTTAAACGGATTCTTCCCCTGTTTTTTTGCCGCTTCGCATTTTGCTTCAATGAGCGGTGAATCAGGCGGTCGGAAAGGAAGCCTTGCCATAATGACGGTCGTTAGCTCTGAGCCAGGAAAATCCACACCTTCCCAGAAACTCCCTGTTCCTAGCAAGATGGCTTGCTTCGCCAATTTGAACATTTTTGTCAATTTTACAGGGCTCCCGCCTGTCAAACCTTGAGCAAACAATGCCGATTGCATACCTTCTGATTTCAGCTCTTCATACACTGCTTTTAACATCTCATGTGAATTAAATAACACCAATATTTTCGCTTGATCCTGCTTTTCCATGATCTTAATATATGTTGCAGCTTGCTTCACATATTCGCGTTCATCACGGTTTGTGATCGGCGGCATGTCAGCCGGTACAACGACCTTAAGCTGTTTTTCAAGTTCAAAAGGTGAATCAATTTGGACAAGGTGCGGGTAAAAATCTTGCAGGCCAAATCGTTCCAAGCAATAATCAAAGCGTTGATTGATGGTAAGCGTCCCTGATGTGAGGACGACGCTTTTTTTGTTCATGAAGAACCGATCAGCTAGCAACTCCCCTGTATCTAGCGGTTGCGCGTGCATAAAGACAGCATTCTTGGCACCCTTTGCATCAATCTCAATCCAAACGGTTTCATCATTGTTTGGTTCAAAGATAAACCGGTACAGCGTACTGCAGAATGTCTGCATAAATGACATCACTTGATCGTATTCTTCTGCTTCAAATGCAAACTGCTCTATGAACTGATCACTTTTGTGAAGCAACTCATTTTTTTGCTGCTCATACAGTTTCTCACAAGCAATCAATAATGAACAAAGCTTACTCGCTGATTCTTTAATTCGGACCCACTGAGCATGTTTTGAATGATGACGGACTCTATGAATGAGACGATTGATGTCCGCTTTTGGTTTTGTCCTTTTGACAAAAGAATGTACGGTACTAAAAAATGCGTCACTTTCCATCTGCAGCTGCTGAAGATACTCGTCCATTTCAATAAAGGTGTCAGTTGATAAACCTGCCCCATGAAATCTCTTTTTCAATTTCTTAAGCAGCCCGCCATGCAAAGAGCCAAGCTGCGTTAATTTCGCATGAAGCTGGATATAAGACGCACTGTCACCTAGCGTTTCATTGGCTGTTTTTTCAAATTGGTGGGCCTCATCAATCACATAGACGTCTGCATCCTGAAAGATAGAGGCTCCTTCCGTTTGGGATAAAAGCAGACGGTGATTCGTCAAAATTAAGTCAGCGGTTTGAGCCTTTCGTTTAGCCCGTTCATAAAAACAATGTTCTTTAAAACGGCGTTTTTTCGATGTAAATGGCATGTGTACACAAGAGATACGGTCTTTTATATTTGCAGCTCCTGACGGTAAATTCAGTTCAGACAAATCACCTGTTTCAGTGACAAGGAGCCACATTAAAATTTGCGCTTTTGTTAAGACAACATCATAGTTATCATCTTCCTCATGCAGCACATGCTCAAACTTATCTAAACAAATATAATGTGCCCGCCCTTTAAACACACAGGCGGCTGGCTCAAATGGGAGCAATTGCTTGAGTAGCGGAACATCGCGCTGAAGCATTTGCTGCTGTAGTAAAATAGAATATGTACTGATAATGACAGGTTTTCCTGATTTCTTTGCTTCTAAAGCAGCTGGTATAAGATAAGCGAGTGTTTTCCCGATTCCTGGCGCCGCTTCAATTAACGCATAAGCTCTTTCATGGAACGCATCTCTTACTTTGTTCATCATCGTGAGCTGGCCTTCTCTTACTTCATAGCCTTCTAATGTTTGAGGGAGTTTCTCTTTTATCTCCTCAAACAGCTGCTCGTCGTCAGCGCCTACTGCATATGTCGATTCAGTGATCGGATTGGTCACATCTTTCACAGCAAAAGATCCTACTTCTACAAGCGAATCATCCTGACTCGTGTGATTGGTTTCAAGCTGCTTAATTAAAAGTCCTATATCACTTAGAAGATAAGAGGATAACCTGCGAAGCTGTTTTAACACATTTGGCGGTGTATTCCTTAATTGATCTAATAAGGTTAAAAATAACATGGCAGTAACTTCCGCATCACTATCCGCCCTGTGCGGGTGGTCATGTGGAAGCATGAGCTCTTCGCTTAATTCAGTTAACTTATAACCTTCAAGCTCAGGATAAAGAATTCTAGAAATTTCAACCGTATCAATCGCTAGCACATCCAGCTCATTTTTCCCGCATGCTTTTAGTTCATCGTTTAAAAAGTTCAAATCAAAATGAACATTGTGCGCAACAAAATAAGCGCCCTGTATGAGATCATACACCTCTTGGGCAATGTCCTCAAAAAACACCGCGTCATCAACCATGTGCTGCTTAATACCTGTCAGCTGTTCAATAAATCCAGGAATCGTTTTCCCTGGGTTCACATATTTTGAATACCGTTCGACAATTTGTCCATTTTCAATGACCACCGCAGCAATTTGAATGATTTTATCACCTTTTTTTGGTGAATTCCCGGTGGTTTCAATATCAACGACAACAAACCTTTGATCGGTCATAAAATGGACACCTCAATTCCTCGTTCCACTCATAGTGAAACACACTCTGGGCAATATAGCTGAAACAGAACAGCTTCCTTATGATAAAACTGTTCTGTTTCCATGTGAGCGTGCGTTATAAAATCGTTCTCGCAGGCTCTTGCCCAATCATTTGTTCAATTTGATTTTGTTTATTTAACACGACAACTTTAGGTGTGTGCGATTTCGCTTCTTCCTCTGACAACATCCCATAAGCGATAATAATGACTTCATCTCCTGGCTGAACCAATCTTGCTGCCGCACCATTTAAACAAATGACACCGCTCTTTCTTTCTCCAGGGATGATATATGTTTCAAGTCTAGCACCATTGTGATTATTGACAATTTGCACTTTCTCATTTGCCATCATGCCTGCCGCATCAAGCAAATCTTCGTCGATAGTAATACTGCCTACATAGTGTAAGTTTGCTTCAGTCACTGTCGCTTTATGAAGTTTCGAGGTCATAAAAGTTCTATACATGTTTTTCACCGCTTTCAGGAACATGGAAAATCACATTATCTATCAGTCTTGCCCGGGAGAACTTCACAGCAGTGGCAATGATCACTTGGCCCGTTAAGTGCTGAAGAGGTTCAAGCTCTGGGTAGGAGTAAATGTCAATATAATCGATTTCTCCACTCGTTTGAAGAATCTCCTCTTCCACTAATTGATAAATACGATTTACATCATGTTCACCATTTTCTACAGCTGTCTGTCCTTTTTTTAATGCCCGGTATAAAGCAGGTGCTTCTTGCCTTTCTGTTTCAGACAAATACACGTTCCTTGAGCTTTTCGCTAAACCGTCTTCTTCTCGAACAGTAGGAACAGACACAAGGTGAAGATCAAAAAAGAAATCCTTGATCATCGCATCGATAACAGCGACTTGCTGTGCATCCTTTAGACCAAAGTATACATTGGTTGGTGCGACAAGGTGAAACAGCTTTGTCAGCACCGTGACAACGCCGTCGAAGTGTCCTGGGCGTTTCTTCCCGCATAAGACGTCTGTACGCTTTTGAACAGTCATCGTAATCGATGGCTCATCTTTGTACATTTCCTTCACATCAGGTGTAAATAATATATCTACTCCCGTTTCTTCGGCAAGACGCTGGTCTCTTTTCATATCTCTTGGATAGGATTCAAAGTCTTCATTCGGTCCAAATTGCAATGGATTAACAAAGATGCTCATCACCACAATGTCATTTTGATCTCTTGCTTCTTTTGCAAGCGTAAGATGTCCTTCATGAAGGAAACCCATTGTAGGGACAAATCCAATGGAATGCTGCTTCTTTTGATGCTGCTTGATCATTTCTTTTAATTCATGAATATGGGAGACAACCTTCATTCCTTGATCCCCCCATATAAACCATCAAGGACTTCTTCTTTCATATGAAAGGTATGAGCATCCTCTGGGAATGTGCGTGCTTTTACTTCTTTTGTATATTGTATGAGCGCTTCTTCTAATACAGCATCGATTTGCGCGTATTGTTTCACAAATTTAGGTGTTCTAGACACGCCGTACCCTACCACATCATGGTAAACGAGAACTTGTCCATCTGCTTCAGCCCCTGCCCCAATTCCGATCACAGGAATCTTTAGCATGTCAGTAATCCGTTTTGTCAGTTCACCAGGTACACACTCTAACACAAGGGCGATGGCACCTGCTTCCTCACATTTCAGACTATCTTCAATCAATTTCTGTGCACTCTCTTTGTCTTTTCCTTGCACTTTATAGCCGCCAAGGACACCGACTGATTGAGGGGTGAGGCCTAAATGGCTTACAACAGGAATGCCGCCTCTTGTAAGTGCTTGAATGGATTCAAATACTCCGTCTCCACCTTCAAGCTTTAATGCATCAGCACCGCTTTCTTGCATAATGCGTGCTGCATTTTTCATCGTTTCTTCTAATGAATAATGATAAGACATAAATGGCATATCCGTCACAACAAATGTGTCTTTTGCGCCTCTTTTCACTGCTTTTGTGTGATGAATCATATCATCCATCGTCACTTGCACTGTGGAATCAAGTCCAAGGACAACCATCCCAAGTGAGTCACCAACTAAGATCATGTCGACTTCCGCTTTTTCCGCTTGCTTTGCAGCTGGATAGTCGTATGCTGTCAGCATCACGATAGGTTCGTTTTGTTCTTTCATTTTGAAAAAATCTAACTTTGTCTTCATTTGTTCCTCCTCATTCTGGAGAGGAGATGGCTTGTCTGATCTCACACGCTTTTATCTCTCATGTGCAGACGAATCATCCCTCTGTCCAAGTCCCTTAGGATCAAGGCAGAAATTTATCGAATTTTTCTTCCTAACAGGTACAGTTCTTTTTCAGATACTGCCCACACGAAGTATATCAAAAATGTGCCGGGTGTTCCACTTAAGTTGACTTGATCTCAATGTCAGCGGAGTAGATGTTTTGGATTCCGCCCTCCGTTTCGAGTAAGAGAACGCCTTCATCGTTAATCCCAAGCGCCGTTCCAGCATATTGTCCATTGACGGTGCGTGCGATGATACGTTTTCCAATGGTCATCGCATACGATTCCCATAATTGTTTGATCGGAGCAAAACCATAAGTCATATATTCATCATACCTTTTTTCAAAGGTGGACATGATGGTTTGAATCAATGCCGCTCTGTCTACCTTTTCACCCAGTTCCATTTGCAAACTCGTCGCAACATCCTTTAATTCTTCAGGAAAATCATTAGCCGTCTGATTCACGTTAATGCCTGGACCAATAATGACTGCGTGAACTTGGTCAGCTTCTGCTTTTAATTCAGTCAAAATACCAACGACCTTTTTTCCGTTTAGCAAAATATCGTTTGGCCATTTGATTGATGGACTGAGACCCGTTTGCTGCGCTATGGCTTCAGCGATCGCGACAGATGCTAAAAGCGTCATTTGCGGCGCTTTGTGCAGCGGTATTTCCGGCCGGAGAATCAAACTCATCCAAATGCCTGTCCCATTTGGTGAATGCCACGTTCTTTGAAGGCGGCCTTTTCCGTTTGTCTGATGATCACTGACAACAAGCGAGCCGTGCGGGGCTCCTTTATTGACGAAGTCATGGGCAATGAGCTGAGTTGAGGCGACTTCTTCTTGAAAGTAAATATGCCGGCCAAACAGCTCTGTTTCCAAACCAAACAGAATTTCGTCTTCACTAATTTTGTCCGGTTTACGAAGCAGCCGGTATCCTTTTCTTCTGACCGCTTCGACCTCATATCCCTCTTTTCGCAAATCCTCTATATGCTTCCATACCGCCGTTCGGGAGCAGCCAAGCTCATCACATATTTGCTGGCTTGAGACAAAATCTTGCTCAGATGCTGTAAATAGTTCAATTAATCGTTTTCTAATCGCTGATCGCACGCTATGAGCCACTCCTCTATGGCTTCTTTTCGGTTTTCAAGCTGGTTTTGCAAAACGGCTTTTTTCACAGAAGCAAGCTCTTCTGCAATCCATTTACCAGCTGGCTTTTGCCGAAAGGCCATCAAATCTTTTCCTGACACTGCAAGGTCTTGAAGCTGTTTAATCGGCAGCGCATCATATGAACGTTTCGCCGCCTCCAGCTCATCAAAGAAAATGCGACGCTCATGTTTGAGCTGCGTGATTTTCATACTAGAAAGCAGGACATGTTCACCAGCTTCAAACATTTTTTCCGCATCCCAGTCACAATCAACATATTTGCTAATAGCAACGGCTTCTTTTAAAAGTTTCGTTGATAACTTCCATTCTTTTAAAAAGGACACCGCCTCCGCCTCATCTAGACCAAGTAAATGGATAAAGGCTCCCCACACCTCATCTAACCCATCCAATAAATAATACGGGAAAGCTTGGAACGTTTCATTCAGCTGATCCTTTTTGAGGCCGGGCAATTCTTCATACAATTTGGTGGAGATGAGCACCTTGATGGCTTGCTCACAGTAGCGGCCTTTTAAAAGTTTTTCCATTTCGATTTTTTTGCGTTCAACAGAGATGTTGGCAAGCAGATGTTTATCTTTTTTCATTGCTTCTTCCGTCTCTTTAGAAAGCTCAAACCCGAGCTGGCTTAAAAACCGCACCGCTCTCATCATCCGAAGCGCGTCTTCTTGAAAGCGGCACGCAGGATCTCCAACCGTTTGAATTCGTCTTCGCTTAATATCCCGCTTGCCGCCTACATGGTCAATGATGTCACCATGAATATCCATGGCTACTGCATTGATCGTTAAATCTCTTCTTAAAAGATCTTCTTTTAGTGATGAAATAAACGCCACTTCTTTAGGCCGGCGAAAGTCTTCATATCCTGATTCAGTCCGAAACGTAGTGACCTCATAGCTGACCCCGTCAAGTAAAACAATAACAGTGCCATGCTCTTTGCCGACATCTACTGTTTTATCAAATAAAGACTCCACCACATCAGGTGTGGCATCTGTCGCAATATCGATATCCCCAACTTCCCTGCCTAAAAGGACATCTCTCACCGCACCGCCGACAAAATAAGCTTGATACCCATGTTCGTGCAGTGTATGTAAAATAGGGATCGCATGTGTGAATGGTTCATTCATCTTCAACATCACCTTCGATCAATTCTAAGTAAAGCTCTTCATACTCTCTCACAATTTTGTCAGAAGAGAAATTGGCTTCCACACTAGACTGGGCTGCCATCGATATTTGCTGATGGAGCGCATTGTCTTTCAGAATAGTGATGGCATGTTTTGCTGCTCCATCTACATCACCAAGCGGAACAAGGAATCCTGTCTCTCCATGTGCAATCACCTCTGGAATTCCTCCAACGTCTGTTCCTATACAAGGTACTCCGCATGCCATTGCTTCAAGTAGTACAAGACCAAAACTCTCTTTCTCAGAAAGCAGCAGCTTCAAATCACTAATCGAATAGAGCTCCTCCACTTTCTCTTGCTTTCCTAAAAATAACACGCGGTCCGTTAATCCAAGCTTTTTCACAAGCTCGCAAACAACCGATTTTTCAGGTCCGTCCCCAATCAGTAGCAGTTTTGCATTCACCTGTTCATAAATCTGTTTAAACACATGGATCACGTCATGCACCCGCTTCACTTTACGGAAATTTGATACATGGATGACGACCTTCTCATCCTGCAGAAGACCATAATGCGTCTTCAGCACTTCGTGATCTTCACGCAAATATACGCGCTCATCGACGAAATTATGGATCGTATCAATTTTTTTATTCGGTTTAATCAGATCGTATGTCTGCGCAGCTAATGAATGTGATACAGCCGTTACGCGGTCAGATGATTCGATCGCAAACCGGATGACTTCCTTTAAAGATGGGTCATAGCCTAAAACCGTAATATCCGTCCCGTGAAGCGTGGTGACGACTTTGACAGACTGTCCAGTCATTTGCTTAGCTAAGAACGCACAGACGGCGTGAGGGACCGCATAATGCGCATGAATAATATCAAGCTTCTCTCGTTTTGCCACTTCTGCGAGTTTACTTGCCAGTGCAAGGTCATAAGGCGGATATTGAAACACAGCATATTGATTGACATCCACCTCATGAAAATAAATATTCGGATACACTTTATTGAGTCTAAACGGAATACTTGAGGTAATGAAATGAACATCGTGCCCTTTTTCAGCTAAACGTTTTCCAAGCTCTGTGGCAATAATGCCCGAACCGCCAACACTCGGATAACAAGTGATTCCGATCTTCAATTTTTTCATAATTACCCCCCAAGTAAGTCATCGTCCATCAAAAGTGGCTTCTTTGTCAGAAACCCTTCTGCAAAAGGTTTATTGACTTCCCTTCCATACATCGACTCTCTCATTTTGACAAAATCAATATAACCATTTACAAGCGGTGTCTCCACTGAACTCTCTGTTTTGACAAATTGGCTTTTATACGCATGTAAGCTATCAATTTTTTGGTTCATCTCGTCTGAGATATCGATCACAAAATCTGGACGATGGTGGCCATTAATCATGTAATAATACATCTGGCTTATTTTATGCGCTGGCTGCTTGTATGAATCTTCAAATTTATGTATACCTGCAGAAAAAGCGGCCTCTTCTACAAGTGAACCCGCATGACCATGATCAGGATGTCGATCTTGGTGGTGCGGGGCAAAAATAAGTTTTGGTTTATATGTTCGGATGACACCTGCAATTTCTTTTATCGCTTCGTCATTCAGATAAAGTCCTCTATCTGGCAGCGTGAGCTGGATTCGAGTCGTGACGCCTAAAATGGCAGCGGCTGCTCTGGCCTCTTCTTTTCGGCTGTCAATCGTTCCATTTGAAGATAATTCAGCCTGAGTCAAGTCACAAATCCCAACACGTGCCCCTTTTTTTACGTATTTTGCAATCGTTCCACCCATACCGATCTCTACATCATCACTATGGGCACCGAATGCAAGGATATCAAGTGGTTTCATGCGTTCCTCCGTTTTTTGCTACATCTCGAAAATCAAACGTACCTTTATTTAAATTCCTGACTAAAATTTCGGCAGTCCCCATATTGGTTGCTAATGGGATGGCATACACATCGCAAAGCCGGATGAGTGCAGATACATCCGGTTCATGCGGCTGTGCAGTGAGAGGGTCTCTAAAAAAGAGCACAAGATCCATTGCATTATCAGCAATCATGGCACCAATCTGCTGATCCCCTCCAAGTGGTCCTGATTGGAAACGATGAACGGGAAGCCCAGTCGCTTCTTTCACTCTTAAACCTGTGGTTCCTGTTGCATAAAGTGTATGATCTGCCAAAAGATCTCGATACGCAATGGCGAATTGAATCATGTCACTTTTTTTCTTATCGTGAGCGATTAAAGCAATGTTCATCAGGGATCCACTCCTTATTAGTCGATAATATTTTCTAAGCCATAAACGAGTTGATCAATATGCATCACCTGTTCAACAGAAAGCTTCACACCTGACATAAAGGATGCACGGTTATAAGAATCATGACGGATCGTGAGCGTCTGTCCGTCCATTCCAAACAGCACTTCTTGATGTGCAATCATGCCTGGAAGTCTTACGCTGTGAAGGCGGATGCCATCATAATCTGCTCCTCGTGCACCTTCGATTAGTTCTTTTTCTTCAGGGTGCCCCTGCTTTTTGCTTTCTCTTACTTCTGCGATCATTTCAGCTGTTTTTAGTCCTGTACCGCTCGGAGCGTCCAATTTTTTATCATGATGAAGCTCAATGATTTCAACATCAGGAAAATAATTTGCTGCCATTTTGGCAAACTTCATCATTAAAACAGCACCAACAGCAAAGTTAGGCGCAATAATACAGCCTATCCCTTTTTCTTCTGTTAATTGCTGAAGTTCTTTTAGGTCGTCTTCTGAAAAACCTGTTGTGCCTACAACTGGACGTACGCCATGTTCAAGGGCTTTTTTTGTATGTACTTTCCCGATTTCTGGGGTCGTCAAATCAATTAATACATCCGGTGCTGTTTCTGAAAGACACACGTCAATATCCGTATAAATGGGCGCATCAGATGTTGTATGAAGCACATCAGATAGCTTTTTCCCCTCATGTGTGTGATCAAGTGCTGCTACCAGTTCAAAATGGCTTGTTTCTTCTGCAAGCTTGACAGCCTCTATCCCCATTCTTCCTCTTGCTCCAGCGATTACGACTTTGATGGTTTGATTCGTCATCTTCTCTACTTCCCTTCTTTTTTCGTCCAGCGATCTTTGTCTCTTGTATTGAATTTATGCATCACACGATCATGGGCTTCTTCAAGTGATATATTGAGTGAATTGGCAAGGCATGTTAACACAAACAGCACATCGCCAATTTCTTCTTCCATGCTTTTTTCTGTTTCAGTTGTTTTTTTCGGCTTTTCTCCATAGTAATGGTTAACCTCTCTTGCCAGCTCACCTAATTCTTCTGTCAGACGGGCCATCATGGCAAGCGGGCTGAAATAGCCTTCTTTAAATTGTCCTATGTAATCATCTACTTCTTGCTGCACGTGACGCAGCGTTTTTTCATTCGTCATGAAGCTCATCCTCCTATCCATCTCTTACATGTTAGCGAAATCATAAATATTTGACAAATGTTTAAAACTCAGTTTGCTTGTTTCTCTTCCATACCATATAATATTATCGCTGTCTAAGCAAAAAAAGGAGTGATCTTTTGCTAAAAGAAATTCGTCTTAAAAATATCGTATTTATTTTAATAGGATCTGCGATTTTTTCTTTCGGCCTTGTTCATTTTAATATGCAGAACAACTTGGCGGAAGGCGGATTTACAGGTATCACACTGCTTTTATATTTTCTATTTCACATTGATCCATCTATTTCAAACCTTGTGTTAAACATTCCGATCTTTTTTATCGGCTGGAAAATGCTTGGAAGAACCATGTTTACATATACAATTGTCGGAACCGTCAGTCTTTCTGTCTTTCTAGCCATCTTCCAGCGCTTTCAAATACATATGCCTCTTCAGCACGATTTAGCCTTAGCCGCACTTTTTGCAGGTGTGTTTATCGGAACAGGCCTCGGAATCATCTTTAAATTCGGCGGGACAACAGGCGGCGTTGACATTATTGCAAGATTGATCAACAAACATTATCAAGTCGCAATGGGAAGAACGATGTTTATCTTCGACGCGTGCGTCATTACCATCTCTCTCACCTATTTAAATTACAAAGAAGCCATGTATACACTTGTTGCCGTATTTGTTGCTGCAAAAGTCATCGACTTCATGCAAGAAGGCGCTTACGCTGCCAAAGGAGCGATGATTATTTCTGAAAAGGATGACATCATTCAAAAGAAAATCACAGAGGAAATGGAGCGTGGAGTGACCATTTTAAAGGGTGTCGGCTCCTATACGAAACAGGAACGCAACGTCCTTTACTGCGTCGTTCCAAAAAATGAGCTTGTCCACCTCAAGAGCGTCGTAACTTCCGTCGATCCTCATGCCTTTGTATCAGTGAGTGACGTGCATGACGTACTTGGTGAAGGCTTCACATTAGATGAACATAAAAAGCCGCTCAATCCCCATTAAAAAAGAAGCCCGATAACGGTGCTTCTTTTTTTATGACTTTGGATAATCGGCTTGTCTCTTTTGCTTTTTTTCTTTTTCAGCACGGTATTTCCTAAACCCAACATACGTTAAAGTGAGTAAAATCATACTTCCTGTTGTTAAAATGACCCATAAAAGCGATGGATCCGCTTCATCTTGATCAACGTTCGCAAACACACTTGATAAATCCTCTTCGAGTTTCGTGAGACGCTCAAGCTTTGTCCCACTCGATGCTTTTAAAAATTCACCTTGTTCAATTACTTCCATGTGCTGCTTAATCGTTTGCAGCTTTTCAGGCGAGATATCAATGGTTAAACTCGGATAAATCATATCATACAATGAAACCAGCTCATTCCAAGTTTCATAGAACGTCGTCGATTCTGGATCTTTTACTTCTTTCTTTAATGTCGGAAAAGACCCCATAATCGGCTTCTCGAGAGATCCCCAAAGAGGTTCTGAATTTGATTGTATCGCATCGAGAAGCATTCTAAACTGAGAGGCATACCGAAGTTTTTCGCGCTCATTTAAGTCTTCCTGCGGGAGTCCTTTAATGATATCTTGATAGCCAAGTGTAATTTGCCGAACCTGCGTATTCGTCAAAGTTCCGCGCCAATTCTCAGCTTTAAATGTCTTTTCAGCATACAATGCAACTTGTAATGCCTCATCATATTTAGCTTGTCTCGTTAATTGAAAGATTGAATCTGATAGTTCCGTTAATTCTTGCAGCGCTTTAGCAGCTGTTGTTTCCTCACCTTTTGCAGCAGCTGGATGCAAGACAAGAAATAATAATAGAATCATCGCGATTGACTTTCGTTTCATGCAAGTCCCTCCTAGCCTTTCTCCATACAGCGTATGAAGAAAAGGACAAGGTTAGACCAACATTGTTAAGGGAGTTCAAGCTTGACCGATTTTTTCGAGATGACAAGATAATACGAAACAAGAAGAACGGCAATACTTAACCAAAACGTCACGTAGCCGATCTCATTTGAATAGGCAGAAAGCATAGAATAACGCGGCATCATTCCAAATACATAATCAATCACATCATTATGTAAAATCCATATGCCTGCTACAACCAAATGACGCATTTGAAAACGATAATACGGCGCAAATAACACAGCCTGTACCGCCATCGCAAAGTGCGAACCAATTAGCATATATCCTTCCCAAGGAAAATCATCAACAGAAACGAGCACGAAAAGATTCATCCCTACAGCCCATAATCCATATTTGATCAAGGTGACAAGGGCCAGTGCTTCAAAATAAGGAGCATGGCGTTTCATTAGAAAGGCTAGTAATACAAATAAAAAGAAAAAGCTTGCCGTCGGACTGTCTGGAACAAAAGGTAAAAAGATAGCCGGCGTCTCAACGAGCTGCGGGATATACCAGTAGTAGCCGTACACAGTACCAAGAAAGTTGACAATGAGCACCAGCACAAGCATGTAGCGTGTGGCTAGCAAATATTGAATCCATCTCATATTTCTCTTCACTCACGATCTGTTAAAATCAGAAAAAAGCTGACAGCGCCAGCTTTTTTCTCCTTTTGAGTATATCCTTGTACTTGCATTTAAACAACTGAATTATTTAGATTTGACCTCAGATAAATATTTCGAGAGCTTTTCAAGTTCTTCATCGCTGCCTTTAAAAATGCCCTTAGGCATGTTGCCTTTACCTTCTACAGCGATTTTCGCAATTTCCTCTGGTGCTAAACCATTGTCAACAAGTGACGGTCCAGCTGCCCCGCCTTGCATATTATCTCCGTGACAGGAGATACATGTCTGCTCTTGATAGATTTTATACTCTTCAGCTGAGGTATCAATCTCTGCTTCTTTCTTGATTTCACCTTGCTTCGCAGCTGCTTCCCAGTCATGAGTAGCAACAGATTCCCATGTTAAATAGGTTGCTGCACCAACTGCAAGAATCATCATCCCAACTGCAATTGGTCTTCGATATGGCCTGCGTTCAGGACCAGAATCAAGAAATGGTGCGAGTAAAAGAGCACCAAACGCAATTCCAGGCATAATCATTGCGCCAACTACCGTATAGCTCCCTGCAGCAAACTCATATTTTAACAACTGGTACAAAAATAGGAAATACCAGTCTGGCAGCGGAATATAGCCCGTATCTGTCGGATCAGCCATCCGCTCAAGCGGAGGTGCATGAACAACAGTTAGGACAAGAAATCCAATTAAAAAAACAGCACCTACAAGCCATTCCTTTAAAAGAAAGTTCGGCCAAAAGGCTTCGGTTTTTCCCGGATATTCGGAATAGTCTTTAGGTATGTTAGGTTTTCTTTCTGCCGGTATTCTGGAATCTCCGACAAACTTCATCCCTTTTCCCCTATGCAAAGTCATCCCCTCCTCATTGAACATTCATCAAACGCAAAATTTTACAGCGGTCCAGAAATTCCTTGCTTACGAATCATAATAAAGTGGGCAGCCATCAGCCCAAATAATGCCGCTGGCAAGAAAAAGACATGGATAGCGAAAAATCTCGTCAGCGTTTGTGCACCTACAATGTCAGGATGACCTGCAAGCAACGTTTTAATCTCTTTCCCAATGAAAGGTGTCGCCTCTGCAATTTGAAGACCAACCTTCGTCGCAAATAGCGCCTTCATATCCCACGGTAAAAGATATCCTGTAAAACCAAGTCCAAGCATCACAAAGAAAATGAGCACACCGACAATCCAGTTTAGCTCTCTAGGCTTTTTATACGCCCCTTGGAAAAAGACCCTCAGCGTATGTAAAAACATCATAACAATGACTAGACTCGCACCCCAGTGGTGCATCCCTCTTACAATCTGTCCAAATGCCACTTCATTTTGCAAATAATAGACAGATTCCCATGCATTTTTAATATCCGGTACATAATACATCGTTAAAAACATGCCCGAAAGGACTTGAATGACCGTCACAAAAAACGTTAAACCGCCAAAACAATACACAAAAGCAGAGAAATGATGTGCTGGATTGACGTGCTCAGGCACTTCATGATCCGCAATGTCTCTCCATATCGGTGTGATGTCCAGCCGCTCATCTACCCAATCGTAAATCTTGTTAAGCATCGTTACCCTTCCCCTTTCGGCACAGCTTTTCCAAGATAGAGGTATCCGTCCTTCACTTGCTGCTTATAATGATCAAGCGGTGCAAGCGGTGGAGTTCCGGGTACGTTTGTACCATCCTTGTCGTACAGCCCATAATGGCAAGGGCAGAAAAATTTGTTTGGATTTTTCGGATCACTGTTCCAGTTCACTGTACATCCCAAATGTTTACAGATTGGCGATAAAGCGACAATTTCATCCCCTTCTTTGTACACCCATGCAGACCTAGATTCCTTTGACTCATACCATGCATCTACTTGATCAATTTTAAAGTCAAAGCGCTTCGGTTCTTTTGTCAGTTCATCTACACTGACAACTTGAACCATATCCTGATCCTCTGTTCCTTTTAGCACAGGGTCAAGCGCAAAGCGAACCATAGGCATGAGCATTCCAGCGGCCATAAATCCCCCCACGCCGGTCAACGTGTAATTCAAAAATTGACGCCTGGACACTCCATGTCTCTTCTCGCTCATTTTTTTCTCCCCCCCTCAGGTCGTCAGCTACTTTATAACTGAATTAGAAAAAATTTCATAAAACTAGGACACCCTCATAATATATCAATCTATTCACAAGGTCAACAGCCTAAAAAGCTATGTACAATGCAAATGTAAGGGTTTTTATGAAGGGTTCCATTTTTGTAACAAAAAGTTCAAAATTTGTTCTACACTGTCTTGAATGACTTTTTGCTTTAAATTGACCTTTAAATGCTCAAGCGGAACAGACTGCAATATAAATGCCGATTCGCTCACTTCTAGCTGTTCTTTCCATTTGTTATCAGATGTGATAAACACAACATGCTGAAAATGTTCTTGCAATGATTGTTTTACTGCAAGTATGTCTTCTTGCTTACGATGATTTACTTCTAAATATGTATGTGGAGGAAAAAGAAACACTCTGCCTTTCAGTTGCCTTTCAAGATCCTCTGCCACAAGCATTGTAAACTCACCTAAAGACACGGTTTGTTTGATATGGCTTGCATCTATCCCAACTAATGGAATGATAGCGGTATCAATGTAATCTTTAGATTGTAAAAAGAGATCCGCGTCCTCCGCCTGAAACTTCATCTAGTTCCCCTCTTTCATCACATAAGCCCTGCCTGTATAGGGCAAGGCTTATTGGCTTGGTTTATGATAATAGGCTTAATTCTTTTGCTAACTTATTAAATGTTTCTTGATCATGACGGTCAAGCGCTTCATCGATTTCTTTCATCAGCCGTTCTTTTTGGAAAGTAGCGATAGAATGCTCTAGCACTTTCTCAGCAAGATCTTTATCTTTTTCATTTTCATATAGATCTTTAGGAATATGAGGATTTGTTTCAAGTACAGCGGCATATTCCGGCGAACGATATGCAGATCGGAAATTCAATTGAATAAACAAATCTTGCTGTTTATTCAAACGAATATCATGAAATGATTTTTCTGCATCTGTCGTCATGATATTTTCTTTATAAAATCTAAAGGGAACTTCATCCACACAGTGTGTTGACATAATAATTCCCCTTGGGCAAAATTCTGCTTGCTCTACAAAATGAACCTTTTCCATCAAAGAGTCGTGACTCATTAAATAATTTAATATCCAAACACACTCTCTTCGCTTTAACTGATAATGGTTTAAGAACCACCGGATAAATTCCTTCTTTTCATTGACAGAAACAGGGGTCTGCATGTTATTCCCTCCTCTATCGTAAATTAAATTGCTATACATGAATTATTCAACAAACCAGTTCTTCATTCCTGCAAACTATAAGGAAATTTCGTCTTCAATTCTTAAAATCGTTTCTTCAATTTCTTCATTGGTGCCATCTTTCTGAAGAACTTTTCGTAATAACGGCAAGGCTTCTTTTTGTCTGCCTTCTTCTAAAAGGAACGAAGCATATTCATATAAAAAGTCACGTTCCTCATCAAAATCAGGCAGAGCAAGTTTGAAATACTCAGCGGCTTCATCGTATTCTTCTCGTCCGACAGAAGCAGAAGCAGCATACCAATTCCATTTTGGATCTTCTTCCCCAAAGCTTTTAACCTCTTTAATCACATCCAGAATTTCATCAAACAGCTCTTCATTTAAATAGATCGCAAGCAGCGTTTGAACCGCTTCAATATATCCTGGATCAAGAGCAAGTGCTTCTTGAAGCAATTTTTTCGCATCTTCCGAATGGCCATTTTTCAAATCAATCTTTGCCCCATATAAATATAACTCTTTGTTATACTCATCCACTTTAATTCCTTCTTTTACTATCTCTAAAGCTTCATGATATAGTCCTTCTTCCTCATAGCTTTTGGCTAAAGGCATATAAAGTGACGAATACGAAGGATCAATATCTTTTAGTTCAGAGAGCTGCTGAATAGCCGTTTTCGTTCTGCCAGCCCTCATCGCTGTAAATCCGTAGCCAAAAAGTGTATTTGGATCCACTTGATCCTTTACAGCCTTTTCATACCATTCAAGGGCATCTTCAAATTCTCCAGCTGTGCTTAATGATTCAGCGAGCCGCTGATATACATTGACACCGCCAATTTCATTTTGTTGATCGGCCACTTTGTAGAAATAGTCGGCTGCTTTCTTTGAAAGACCTTGAGAAAAATACAATTCCCCTAAAGCAAAATCAATGACGGCTTCATGAGGTAGTAACTCTTTCGCTTTTAAAAGCTTTTGTTCACTGACTTCAAATAGTCCTTGCATTTGATACAAATCTGCCATTAACAATAAACTCTCTGGAAACGCATCGTCATCTTCAGGAATCGTTTCAAGAACTGCTATTGCCTTCTCTTCTTCATCAGAGTCTATTAACAACTCTGCATAAAAACAGGTTAATCCTGTTTCTTCTGGATATAAATCATGTAAATCACTAATGAGATTCCGCGCTTTATCAATATCTCCCCAGTCATAATATAACTGAGCTGCCTGCGCTTTTTCTTCATCATGAAGATGCTTCTCTGCTTGAGCAAGTGTTTGGAGTCCCTTTTCAGTCTCACCCGCCTCAACTAATTTTATGGCTTCTTGTAATGAACTATTCAAATCAAACCGTTCCTTTCTGTTTCCAAAAACCTAAACTGTTGTTACTTCATATCATAATCGACAGCTGCATATCCAGCAAATATGTTGCTCTTTTAACATGAAGCCATTTTTGTGTTTTGAAGACTCTTTTTCAATCAATACTTTACTAAACTGACGATTTGTAAACCGAATACACTAAAAAATTGTTTTTGAATCAGCAAAATGCTCTTTTTCAAGGTTTCACCTTGAGACAAGCTATGCTATAGTTCTTTCAAATATGCAAAAGGAAAGAAAAAGCCTGAGGAAATCCTCAGACTGTTTGCGTTAAGTATTCAATGTGTTCAAAGAAATTTGGGTAAGATACACGTACTGCATCTGTATCTTCAATCTCGATTGCTTGCTCTGTTATACATGCCGCAATTCCTAACATCATACCAATTCGATGATCTCCGTAGCTTGAGACGACTGCGCCGCCTTTAAGGCTCGTTTTACCATGAATCTTCATTCCATCATCTGTTGCTTCAATATGAGCACCTAGTTTTTTAAGTTCTGAAACGACTGTATCAATACGATTGGTTTCTTTCACTTTTAATTCAGCGGCATCTTTAATGATCGTTGTTCCTTCTGCTTGAGTAGCTAGGAGCGCAATAATAGGAATTTCGTCGATCAGTCTAGAGATCATATCACCTGAAATGTCGATCCCTTTTAATGAAGAGGTAGAGATCGTTAAATCACCGTACGGTTCTCCGCCTTTAGCATCCACTTCTTGAATGTCGAGGTCTGCACCCATTTGTTTTAGCACATCTATAATACCAGTTCTCGTTTTGTTCAAACCGACATTTCTCAATACAATCCGGCTGTTTGGAACGATAGATCCAGCCACTAAGAAAAATGCAGCTGAAGAAATATCTCCAGGGACAAATACATCTGTTGCTTTTAACGTTTGTCCACCTTCAATTGAAACACTTTGTGCATCTTCATGTAGCGAGACACCAAACATTGATAACATTCTTTCGGTATGGTCTCTTGATTTATGCGGTTCAGTTAACGTCGTTGTTCCTTCTGCCTGCAGTCCAGCTAAAAGGACAGCCGATTTAATTTGCGCACTTGCAACCGGAGACTCATAAGAGATAGCTTTTAAATTGCCCCCACGTATAGAAAGCGGTGTATACTCGCCACTTGCTCTGCCATCTATCTTGGCTCCTAATTGTCTTAGCGGACCTGTTACCCGTTTCATCGGTCTTTTGGCAATACTTTCGTCTCCGATCAGCGTACTGTGGAACTCACAGCCAGCCAAGATTCCCATCATTAAACGAATAGTCGTGCCAGAGTTACCGACATCGAGAATATCACTCGGCTCTTTAAGTCCTTTTAGTCCCTTACCATGAATGACAACATCTGTACCTTTTTGTTCGATGTCGACACCCATTTTTCTAAAACAATCAATCGTGCTTAAACAATCAGCGCCAGGAAGAAAGTTTTTTACTACTGTAGTCCCGTCAGCAATAGCGCCAAACATCACAGATCTATGAGAAATGGATTTATCTCCTGGAATATGAATTTCTCCATTCATAGGAGCACTTTTATGAATTTTCATCTTCCTCACCTCAATCAGCATAAAATGTATCGTAATTTGCTCTATTTTTTATACAGAGTTCTGCCCGCTTTCGATCGTCATCTGTTTGAAAACTAATGCGTAAAATCCCGTTAATGTCTTCTCGCGTTTCAATAATACGGATATTTGTAATACTGATGTTTTCATTTGCTAGATATCCTGTAATTTCCGAAATAACACCAGGATGATCCGGCACATCGACATAAAGATCATAAAAAGCAGGGATAGCTCCTTTTTTCCTCAGAGGCAGGCCGTCGCGATATTCCTTGGCCTCTTGGAAATAAGAGAATAACCCCTCAGCATCTTCTTGTTGCACAAAGGATTCAATGCGGTCAATCTCTTTTTTCCATTCATGAAATCGGTCTAAAATCTTGTTTTTATTGTGCAAAAGGATATCGCGCCACATTGCAGGATTACTTGATGCAATACGGGTAATATCTCGAAAGCCTCCAGCAGCAAACCGTTTTACAAGAGGAAATTCTTCTTCAAAATGATGCGCTTGATGCACAAGACTGGCAGCGACGATATGTGGAAAGTGACTAATCACACTTGTCACAGCATCATGTTCTTCGGGTGTCATTTCAATGAAATGAGCATTGGTTCCCTTCAGCAGATCCTTCAAACGGTCAACAGCCTGACGACTTGTTACCTTTGCTGGCGTTAAAATGTAGAATGCATTTTCAAATAAAAAGTCTTTCGCTGCAATGACACCTGATTTATGAGACCCTGCCATCGGATGCCCGCCAATAAATTGGTAATGATCAGGCAACGTTTTTTCAGCAAAGTGAACGACCTTTTGCTTTGTGCTCCCTACATCCGTAATCGTGAGCTCTCTTTCAATTCCAGATGCTGCAATATCACTTAACATTTTGACGGTTTGTTGTACTGGCGTTGCCAAAATAATCGTTGCTGCTTCATTTAAGCCTTCCATAAAGGACTCGGCAGTCGCGTCGATGATCCCTAGTTTTGTTGCAGCAATCATTTGTTCTTTAGAGACATCATAGCCTACAATTTTTTTATGTGGAAATTCTTTTTTAATCGACAGTGCAATAGAACCACCAATTAAACCGAGCCCAGCGATTAATATGGTTTCGTTTGCTTCATTCATGTTCATCACCTGATTTTTCGCGAAAATTAAACAAGCTGTTTCTAGCTTATATGTATATTGGATGAGTTACAACGAAAGCCATATCCCATAAACAGGATATGACTTCATTGTTATGCTACGCACGAATGCCTTGTAATAAATCGGCAAGTGTAGTTAGGATTTCTTCATTTTGCTCCTTTGTTCCAACAGTAATACGTAAAGAAGTTGGGAATCCGAGAGCTTGACCAGATCGAACGATATAGCCCTTTTTCAAAAGTGCATTGAACAGCTCATCTGCATCTCTTTTAAAATCAATCAGCACAAAGTTTGTTTGAGATGGATAGATAAATAATCCAAAACGGTCTGCAAATTCTTGATATTGTTTAAGACCTGCTTCATTTTTTTGTCTGCACGATTGAATGAAGTCTTGATCTTTAATGGCTGCACGTGCAGCTGCCTGAGCGATACGACTTGTATTAAATGGCTCTCTCGCAGGTTCAATGGCGGTAATCAATTCCTCTGAAGCAACCCCATAACCTACTCGAAGTGCCGCAAGTCCATATGCTTTAGAGAATGTGCGCAATACAATGACATTTTGATAGGCTTTTAATAGAGATAAACTGTTCGGAAAGTCTTCTGCGCGGACATATTCAAAATATGCTTCATCTAGAACGACAAGCACATGAGCAGGCACTTGATCTAAGAACGATACTAGCTCAGATTCTGACAAATGATTTCCTGTCGGATTGTTCGGGTTACACACCCAAACGACTTTTGTGTTGTCATCCATCGCATCCAGCATTCCCTTTAGATCATGAGCTCCACCATTTAGAAGTGGTACTTCTCTAATCTCTGCATGCTCAATTACTGCATTGTGACGGTATTGCGGGAATGACGGAGATGGGATCACCGTATTTGTATGTTGATCAAGGAATGCCCTAGCAATAATTTGCACAAGTTCATCTGAGCCATTCCCGAATATTAATTGTTTTTCATTTACTTGAAGAAACTCAGCCAGTTCCGTTCTTAAACTTGCGCTGTATCCGTCTGGATAAATCGCTAAATGTTCAAGTTCAGCTTGTATAGCCTCTCTTGCATGTGTGGAACATCCAAAAGGGTTTTCATTTGAAGCCAATTTCACAATTTTGTCTAATTGATATTCTTTTTTGACCTCTTCAATTGGTTTCCCAGGTTGATACGGTTTTAGCTGTTTTAATTGATCTTTGATTTGCAAAATGTTTCACCTCATTTGAATGAATAGAGGGGACTAAATGTTTTTGCATATGTTTCAAATTCTCTTAAAGCCTCTTGGCGTGTATCACTTGCTACTAATTGTTCTTGAAGCTCTTCAATTTTTTTGACAAGCGCACTGCCGACAACGACACCATCACTCATTTTATTCATTGAGTCTACTTGTTCTCTTGTTGAAATACCAAAACCTACAGCAACTGGTATTTGACTCAACTGTTTCACTTGTTGAATAAAATCTGTAATCGATGCGTCGAAAGATTGTCTGACACCTGTGACGCCGAGAGATGAAACACAATACACAAAACCTTCTGCCTGCTCTACAATTTTTTCTAATCGTTCCTTGCTTGTTGGTGCAACGAGTGATATATATGAAATGTCGTGTGCTTGACAGTTCTTCTGTAGCTCGCTGCTCTCTTCAAAAGGCAAGTCGGGTGTTAAGAGTCCCGAAATATGATTTTTGCGCAGTAAAGCGAAAAAGTATTCTGTGTCTAATTGTAACACAGGATTATAATACGTAAATAGAATTACAGGAATTTTTACGCCGTTTTTTTTCATCTTTCCTGCTAATTCTATCGCTTTTACGATATTCATACCATGATGAAGTGCTCTTTTAGAAGCTCTTTGAATGACGGGGCCGTCCGCTAACGGATCGGAATACGGAACACCTAGTTCAATCGCATGTGCCCCTGCTGATTGAAGTGCGAGGGCTAAATCAATGGTGATCTCTTCTGATGGATCACCCGCTGTAATAAATGGAATAAATAATTTCTGACCTTGCTCTAATTGAAATGTGATCATTTTGTTTCACCCTCACTTTCAAGCACATTCATTAATGTATGCACGTCCTTATCTCCTCTGCCTGACAAGCAGACAAGAACAATGTCGTCTTCACTCATGTTCTGGCTCATCTCAAACGCTTTTGCTAAAGCATGTGCAGATTCGATCGCTGGCAGAATTCCTTCTTTTTCTGTGAGCAGCTTTAACGCATCTAGTGCTTCTTGATCTGTCGCACTCACATATTGAACCCGACCGCTCGCATGCAAATACGCATGCTCTGGCCCAATCCCCGGATAGTCTAATCCAGCTGAAATCGAATAAGGCTCAATAATTTGACCAAATTCGTCTTGGATCAAGTATGTCAAAGATCCATGTATGACACCTTTTGTCCCTTTCGTGATGGTTGCTGCATGAAGCGGAGTGTCGATTCCTTTCCCAGCAGCTTCTACACCAATGATATCGACCTCTTCATCTAAGAACGCCCGGTACATTCCTATCGCATTGCTTCCGCCGCCAACACAGGCAACGACTTTATGAGGAAGCTGCCCTTCCTTTTCAAGTATCTGTGCTTTTGCCTCATCTCCGATCATCCGCTGAAATTCACTGACGATTTGAGGATACGGATGAGGTCCAACGACTGAGCCAATCATATAAAAGTGGTCACTGCAATGCTGGACCCAATAGCGGATGGCTTCATTGGTTGCATCCTTTAATGTTCCGTTCCCGCTAGTAACAGGTATGACTTCAGCGCCGAGTAGTTTCATTCGGAACACATTGAGTGATTGTCTTTCCACATCTTCTTTTCCCATAAATACAGTGCAGGATAAACCGAATTTTGCGGCCACTGTTGCAGCAGCTACACCGTGCTGACCTGCTCCTGTTTCGGCGATAATATTTGATTTCCCCATTTTTTTCGCTAGCAGTGCCTGCCCAAGCGCATTGTTAATTTTATGAGCGCCTGTATGGTTTAAATCTTCTCTTTTTAAATAGATTTTAGCACCGCCGAGATATGCCGATAATTGATCAGCATATGTGAGTGCGGTTGGTCTGCCTGAATAGTTTTTCAAAAGCGATATATATTCCTTTTGAAAAGCAGGGTCTTCTTTTAATTCACGAAAAGCTTGTTCGATCTCTTCTAGTGGCTGCATGAGCGTTTCAGGAACGAATTTCCCTCCAAATTCTCCATATCTGCCAATCTCATTTGGATATGCGTACATGGTTCAACATCCTTTCTTCGAGCGCTTTCATCTTTGTACTGCTTTTCTTCCCGTTTTCTTCTATACCGCTTGAAAGGTCTATGACGTCTGGACCAAAAGCAAGCAGATCTATTATGGTGTCTGGCGTGATCCCGCCAGCAATGGCGCAAGTTTTTCCCAGTTGTTTTGCATGCTGAACATATGAAGGCACCGCCTCCCATGCAAAAGCTGTTCCAGAACCGCCTCTCATTCCTTTTACTTTCGCATCAATGAGAAAACCGTCGACACTTGGAGCGAATGCCGTCATATGTTCAAGTGTGTCGTTTACATCGGGCTCGTGATGGAACACTTTCCAAACGAGCGCCTTCGTATGCTGTTTAATGTCATTTGCAACTTCTGGCGTCTCATCGCCATGAAGCTGCACAATATCTAAGGGGAGGTTGTTTGTGATCTCGCACACTTTTGGTGTTTTTTCATTCACAAATACCCCCACTATCTCTTTTTTGCATTTTACTTGTGACAGCCAGTGTTTCACTTGATCTGGATCAACTCGTCTTTTACTCGGCGCAAAAATAAAACCGATGGCATCCGCTTGAGATTGCGAGATGCATGCGACATCCTCTTGTGAGACAGCACCGCAATATTTTAAGTAAGGCTTAATTTTCTTCATTCTCCGAACAATGCCTGAACGGCTTTCTCCTGTGATCGTTCCCTCATTAAAGATTCACCAACAAGAACGGCGTTTGCTCCGTGCTGTTTCACAAAGGTCAGATCATCAAATGTCTTTATGCCACTTTCACTTACTAGTAATACGTCTTTTGGAACAAGTGGCGCGATCTCTTTTGTTTGTTCAACAGTTGTTGTAAACGTATTGAGATTCCGGTTGTTCACACCGATGATCTCAGGAGTGAATAGGTGTAAAATCTTTTCTAGTGTATGTGCTGCATGTACTTCAACGAGGACATCCATTCCTTTTTCTTTCGCTTCTGTATAGAGCTCATACAGCTTTTGCGGCTCAAGCACCTCTCCAATTAATAAAATGGCATCTGCCCCTATCCGTTTCGATTCTTCTACTTGTATAGAGTCAATAATGAAATCTTTTCTTAAAATAGGACGTGTGATGTGTTCTTTAATAAGAGACAAATATTCGTTTTTCCCTTGGAAAAACGGTTCATCCGTTAAGACAGATAAACAATCTGCATTTGATGTTTCGTATGCTTTCGCTGTCTGTAAAGGATCAAAATGAGGCTGAATGATTCCTCTGGAAGGAGACGCTTTTTTCACCTCAGCAATCAGTCCTATCGAGCGGTGAGGATTTATAAGGGCTTCTTTAAATGATCGTCTTTCATAATGTCCTTCCTCAGGTAATTGCAAGGTTTGCACATGTTCTTTTTTACGGGCGATAATTTGATTAAGCATAGATCTCTTCCTCTTTCGTTTTTTGTTTTAGACGGGCTAATTGTTCTTTAGCTGATCCGTTTTTGATCGTTTCTAATGCTTTCATTGTCCCTGCCATCAGACTCTCTGCTTTTCCTGCCACATATAATGCGGCCCCAGCATTAAGCGCTGTAATATGAAGCGGTGCTCCACCCGCTTGATAATTCAATATATTCTGAATCAATTTGGCGCTTTCTTCTGGTGATTGGACCTGAATGTCTGATAAATGCCCTTTTTCAAGTCCGAAGTCTTCTGGGTTTAACGTATATTCTGTCATGACACCTTTTTTGAGTTCAATGATGTATGAATTTGCTGTAATGGTTAATTCATCCAGCCCATCATCTCCGCAAACAAACAGGACATGTTCTGGCTCTAAAGGAGCAAGAGCTTTCGCCATGAGCTTTGCCTTTTCCTTTGCATACACACCAATGATTTGCTTTTTGGCCTGCATCGGATGGCAAAGCGGTCCTAATAAGTTAAATACCGTCCGAAATCCGAGCTGCTTGCGTACGGCGGCTACTTGTTTCATAGAAGAATGATAGAGCGGTGCAAATAAAAAGCCCATGTTTTTCTGCTGTATTTGCCGTCTTGTTTCTTCAGGTGTGGATTGAATTTGAATACCAAGACATTCTAGCACGTCAGCACTCCCGCTTTTAGAGGAGACGGAACGATTTCCGTGCTTGGCGATTTTCGCCCCAGCAGCCGAAGCAACGATGGCAGCGGCTGTTGATATATTAAATGTTGATAAACCGTCGCCTCCTGTCCCGCACGTATCAACGACATCAAGTGACCTTTCCACTGGTGCTGCATGCTGCCTCATGGCTTTCACGAAGCCTGTCATTTCTTCGGCGGTTTCTCCTCGATGCGCTAAAATAGATAGACTAGCAGCGACTTCAGCATCTGTTAACGAGCCGCTCATCATATCATGCATCAGGCCATTCGCTTCTTCTTCTGATAGTTTTCCTCCATTAACAAGAGCTGATAGTCGTTGATTCATTTGGCACACTCTCCTTTTCTGAGAAAATATGTTCAGCAAGCTGAATGGCTTTTAGAAGTGCTCCTGCCTTATTACATGTCTCTTCCCATTCGTTTTCTGGAACGGAATCAGCGACAATGCCGGCACCTGCTTGTATTGAAGCAGTCTGATGTTTGACGCTCATTGTGCGAATGGTAATACAGGAATCGATATTGCCGTCGAAACCAATATAGGCAATACAGCCGCCATACGTCTCTCTTGGCTCAGGCTCCATTTCGTTTAATAATTGCATCGCCCTAATTTTTGGGGCGCCTGTCAATGTGCCTGCTGGAAAAGCGGACATAAGTGCATCTACTGGATGTGTATCCTGCTTCAGCTTCCCTGTCACAATAGAAATAATGTGCATGACGTGCGAAAAGTTCACGACTTTTGTAAAAGTTGGGACAGACACACTGCCATACTCTGCCACACGCCCCACATCATTTCGAGCCAGATCCACTAGCATGTAATGTTCTGCTTTTTCTTTTTCATCATCGAGCAACTCTCTTGCTAGTGCATCATCTTCTTCTTTTGTCATTCCTCGTTTTCTTGTACCAGCAATTGGATGGATTTCTAAGTGACCGTTTTTCGCATGGATTAATCGTTCTGGCGAGCTTCCCACTAAGTCTCGATCTTTTAATTTCATAAAATACATATACGGTGATGGATTGACGATCCGAAGCACACGATATAATTCAAATGAGCTCACTGTCACTGGAATGTCAAAACGCTGAGAAAGTACACCCTGGAAGATATCACCCGCTCGAATATACTCCTTGATTTTTTCGACATCCTTTAAAAATTTTGCTTTTTCATAGGTAGACGTCACCTGTTCAAACGAAGGGGGTTCATTCATATTCCCTGAGATAATCAGTTCTTTCATATCAATTTTTGTATGAAGCTGCTGTACCATCAGTTCAAGCTGCTTTTGATTTTCTCGATAAACCAGAATTTTTTCTTCGTCTGTTTCATGACCGTTCAGCTGCGTGTACTGAATAAAATGAACTTGGTTTGTTTCATGATCAAATGCGATCATTGTTTGGCAAACAAATAATGTGCAATTATCTGTTGTTGATGCATTCGGATGCGGCTTGACAGACGGCTCAATGTTGGGAATGAGGTCGTAACTTAAGTACCCTACGGCTCCGCCAGTAAATGGGATCTCAATTTCAGGTGTCTTGATTTGATATTGCTCTTTCATCCAGTCAAGCAACTCTTTCAGCTCCGCTTTTTGCATCACTGACTTTCCTGCAGCGTCACGAGCAATATAATGGTCTTGCTCGTCATGTAATGTTAAAAAAGGATGTAATCCGATAAAGGAATATCTCGACCAGCTAGAAGATTCGTCTTTGCTTTCTAGCAAATACACAATATCCTGTTTCAGTTTCTCAACAATTTGAATGGGTGAGAGCGTATCAACTGTAATGGTTTCAACAATCGGGATGGTTTTGTAAAACTGGCTGTCTCTTAAAAATTGGGTAAGGTTTGATTGGGATTTCATAAGCACACTCCTTAAATGGAATTAAGGAGAATGAGGGGACATCTTGAGGATTTGTTTGAGTATACGAAATAAGCCTAAAAGAGGCTTCGCTCTTTTAGGCAGTATGATTAAATAGAAGTATCGTATCTCTGCTCAACTCTACTCATCTCAACTACCCTAGTCTCATTCTCATCTTCTCTAAGCTTGCAATGCCGTTCACACCTGTGTGTAAACTTCAGCTGTTCATATCGTATTATAATTCCTTGTTTTTTGTCAACTGTAAATCAGGCCGAAGCGTGACAGCCTCTTCCAAGTATACGTGCTGTATGTCTTCCTGCTTGACATCTGTCTGAACGGTCATTAAAACGCGAATACACTTCTTTAGACCTCCATCAATGTCAAGCTCTTGCATACAAGTGACAGGCACATAGGTCCATCCTTCAAACTGCCTGAGTGCTTTTGCTGGAAAAACAGAGTGAATATCTTGTGTAGCTGAAATCAAGATCTGCACGACACGCTCTGGATCTACTTGGTTTTTTGAAATGATCGCTTCTAGCAGCTGCTTCGTTTTGGTTAACACTTCTGTTTCAGTATCTTCTGTCACAGTTGTAGCCCCGCGTATGCCGCGAAACATCATAGACAGCCCTCCTCCCGTTTCCATTCTTCGAGCCAGTGATACAGCTCATCTTTTGTGAAAGATTGCAGGGTGACGTCTCCAACTTGTTTTAGCAAAACAAACTGAACACTCCCGCCTCTTGCCTTCTTATCACCAATCATGCGATCGACAAATGTTTTGGTTGAAATCGTTTGTGTGACTTGTACTGGGAACCCTAGTTCTTTCATCCACACTTTAAGTTTCTCGCGATCTAGACTGAGTCCTTGCTCTTTTTCACTGACATATAAAGCAAACTGCATGCCAATTGCAATGGCATCTCCATGCGTGATCGCACCGTATCCATACTCCGCTTCAATGGCATGCCCTAGTGTATGACCTAAATTCAAGTATGCCCGCACACCTTGTTCTTTTTCATCTTCTTGAACAATGGATGCTTTCACTTGAATCCCTTGATAAAGCATATGTGCCAGTTCATCCTTTGATAATTCTGTCAACGAACGAATGGACATCAGTTCTGATAAAAAGACTTCACTTGAAATCAGTGCATGTTTTATCACCTCAGCAAAGCCTGATCTCAGCTCTATTGGTGAGAGTGTCTCTAGCATACTTGTATCATAGATGACAGCAGCCGGTTGATGAAACGCACCAATTAAATTTTTGCCGAGCGGATGATTGATTCCGGTTTTTCCGCCGACTGCACTATCATGTGCAAGCAGCGTGGTCGGTACTTGAATAAAATCAATGCCTCTCATATAAGTGGCAGCAGCAAAGCCAGCCAAGTCTCCAATCACCCCGCCTCCTAATGCAATGATGCATGAGGAGCGGTCGAGTTGAAATTGGATGGCTTTCGTATGAATCTGCTCAAACTGCGCAAAAGATTTTGATTGTTCTCCGTTTGGCACCACTATTTTTTGTACAGACCATTTCTGTTTCAGTAATTGAACCATTTCATCTCCATAAAGGGCATCGACGGCTGAATCTGTCACGATAAAGAGCTTCGTGTAGGATCGCCCAGTGGAAGTAATCAAGTCTACGATATTTTGTCTAATCCCATCACCGATATATACAGGATAAGTAGCTGAAGACGTCTTCACTTCCAGTGTTTTCATTAAAACTCCCTCTGAAGCTGGCGCATTTTGTCCACATTTTCTTTAATGCGGTCAATTTGATCAAGACCAAACTGCTCAACCACTGCATTGGCGATTTCCCATGCAACGACTGCTTCTGCCACAACACTTGCGGCAGGAACAGCACAGCTGTCAGAACGCTCAATACTTGCAGAGAAAGGTTCTTTTGTCTCAATATCCACGCTTTGCAATGGTTTGTATAAGGTTGGGATTGGTTTCATAACCCCTCTTACGACAATCGGCATGCCAGTTGACATTCCGCCTTCAAGACCACCTAAGCGGTTTGTTTTTCTCGTATAGCCTTTTTCTTCATCCCAGATGATTTCATCATGAACTTCACTGCCATTTTTAGAAGCTGCCTCAAAGCCAATACCAAATTCAACACCTTTAAAAGCGTTGATACTCAGTACTGCACCTGCAAGCTTGCTATCCAGTTTGCGGTCATAGTGCACATAGCTGCCGACTCCAACTGGCATCCCTTCAACGATGACTTCGACAATACCACCAATTGAATCGCCGTTTTGCTTCGCTTCGTCAATGGCATCCATCATTTTTTGACCAGCTTCACTGTCATAGCAGCGAACAGGTGATTCTTCTGTTACTTTTTGCAAATCTTCAATAGATTCATAAGTGGTATGGGAAGCTTTTACTCCACCAATTTCAAGGACGTGACCAGCCACTTTGATTCCAAGGTGAGCCAAAATTTGTTTCGCTACTGCACCTGCTGCTACACGAACCGTTGTCTCGCGTGCTGATGAGCGCTCTAATACGTTTCTCATATCACGGTGACCATATTTAATCGCACCATTTAAATCCGCATGCCCTGGTCTTGGACGAGAGATTTGACGCTTCATTTCACTCTCTTCTTCTTCAGTAATTGGCTCTGCACCCATGACCTTTGTCCAGTGCTTCCAATCATTATTTTCAACAACAAGTGCAATAGGAGAACCTAATGTTTTCCCGTGGCGGACTCCACTTAACACTTTCGCTTGGTCTTTTTCAATCTGCATTCTTCTTCCGCGGCCATGACCTTTTTGTCTTCTAGCCAGTTCATAATTGATGTCATCCTGCTCTATGTAAAGTCCCGCTGGAACTCCTTCAATAATTGTGGTCAGTTGTGGACCATGTGATTCACCTGCTGTTAAGTACCTCATGACTTATTCTCCCTTCATCGCATTAACGCTTTTAAGTAAAACTATAATAACACACTTCCTACTAAAAAGTCAGCTACTACCCCTTCTTTTGATAAAAGAAAGTATCAGCAGAGGTTAGTCCAAACTTTTCTGGGTGAAAAATTTGTTCTGTAGAACCAACAAATAATACGCCGTTTTGCTTTAAACTGCTGCTCATTTTTAAGTAAATTTCTTCTTTCGCCTCTTCTGTAAAGTAGATGAGAACATTTCGGCACACGATGAGATCCAGCTGTTTTTCATATGGATCCGCTAAAAGGTTGTGTTTCTTAAATTGAATGTGCTTTCGAATCTCATCCTTCACCGTGTAAAATGAAGAATCTTCTTTGGTGAAATATTTTTGCTTGATTTGATCTGGCACCTCTTGCAAAGATCGTTCATGATATCTTCCTTTTTGCGCGGATTGCAGGACTTTATCATCAATATCCGTTGCAATAATTTGGAAGTCTTTCACAAGCGGATGGCTTGATAGCAGCATTGAGAGTGTATACGGCTCTTCTCCAGTTGAGCAAGCTGCACTCCATATTTTTAGGGTGCCGCTGTTTTTTGAAAGCAGCGGCAGGATTTTTTGATCAAGTACTTCCCAGCGCTGATAGTTTCGGTAAAATTCTGACACATTGATCGTCATTCGATCCATCGTTTCATCTAATAGTGCTTTGTCCTTTTCAAGAGCAGACGCAAATGCCTCAAAATCTTTATATCCTTTTTTATCATAAAGAGATGTTAATCTTCGTTTCATTTGTGCTTCTTTATATAAATTCAGATCTACCCCAGTTAGTTTTTTCCATTTTCCAACAAATACTTGATACTGATCCATCAATGTCCTCTCCTGTCTCATCTATCTTTGTCCTAGTATAGCTGTTTTTATCATAAATTTGTATCATCTCATGCGAAAATTCGTATAGAAATCTCAATATAAAAAAGCCAAAGTGATCGTTTGATGAACACTTTGGCTTGAACATTAATAAATCCAGCTTGAGATCGTTTGATCCCAGTTTGTCAGTTCTTCTTGTTTGAAGAACAGGTTGATTTCTCTTTCGGCACTTTCTGGTGAGTCTGAGCCATGGATAATGTTTTTGCCAACAGTTAATCCATAGTCGCCTCTTATTGTTCCCGGAAGCGCTTCCTTCGGATTTGTCTTTCCAATTATCTGCCTTGTTACGTCTACGACTTGTTCACCTTGCCATACCATCGCAAATACAGGTCCTGACGTAATAAAGTCAACCAATTCACCGAAAAATGGTTTTTCTTTATGCTCTCCGTAATGTGTTTCTGCTACTTCTTTTGGAATGCTCATGAGCTTTGCTCCAACAAGCTGAAGCCCCTTTTTTTCGAATCTTGACACAATTTCACCGATTAATTGTCTTTCCACACCATCAGGTTTGACCATAAGAAATGTTTTGTCCATATACGTTTTCCACCCCGTCGTTATGTATGTATAGGCTTACATTGTTACAAAGTGATCGTATCATTTTTTTTTATAATAATCAATTTTTGACAAAAAATTTCACAAAAAAACCAATCAACGAAACGTTGATCAGAATTTTCGTTTACCAATATATTTTGCAATCGACGCTAATGAAGATTTAGCCCGCCCACGCGGAAGTTGATCGAGCTGTTCAAATGCTTTTTTCAAATACATTTCACTCACTCGAATGGAACGGTCGATCGCATCTGTTTGTTTGAGATGTTCAATCACAGGTTTCAGCTGCTTTTCCGTCGTTTCACTATTGATCAGCTTCAACTGACCTTCTAACGTCGGGTTCTGAAGCGCATATAAAACAGGAAGAGTGACATTTCCTTGTAAAAGGTCCCCACCAACAGGCTTGCCTAATTCTTCTTCAGTTGATGTAAAATCAAGGACATCATCAATGATTTGGTACGACATACCAACATAGTACCCAAACCAGTAAAGGGCTTTATGTGTTTTTTCATCTGTTCCAGCTGCAATCGCACCTAATTGGCAGCTGCCTGCAATAAGCAAGGCTGTTTTTCGCTTAATTCTTCTTAAATATGTACGAAGGTTTTGGTCCATGTTGTATTTATCTTTGACTTGTTCTATTTCCCCAAGACAGAGCTCGACGACCATTTTTGACAAAATTTCATGTGCCATTGGGTGATTGATTTTCGTCATGTACTCGAGTGACCTTGCAAATAAGTAATCCCCCGTGTACATCGCAATTCTGTTGTCCCATTTTGCTTTAATCGTCGGTTTTCCTCTTCTCAGTTCTGCATCATCAATGACATCGTCATGGACAAGTGATGCCATATGAATTAATTCAAGCGCTACGGCTACATATTTAATTTTATTAATATCATAGTCACCAAACATGCCTGAAAGGAGAACAAAAACGGGGCGGATTCGTTTTCCGCCCGCTTGCAGCAAATGAAGACCGGCTTCACTTAATAATGCATAATCAGAGCGAACGGTTTGTTCAAGCTCTTTTTCAATTATATCGATATCATGATTTAGAAAAGAAATCATTGCTTTTAGTTTCATTATTTTCACCCAAATATCGTTTATTCAAAGCTTCTTTCCGATATGTGTTGCTGCTACACCGCCTGTAAATGGATGATACGAGACATCAGATAGACCGGCCTCTTCAAAAAGAGACGCCAGTTCTTTCATGCCAGGGAACGTTTTGGCTGATTCTTGAAGCCATGAATACTCCTGATAGCTTTTGGCAAACAGTTTGCCAAAGAGCGGCATGATGTATTTGAAATAGACATAATACCCTTGTTTAAACCCAATCATCTCAGGCTGTGATGTTTCAAGGCAGACAACCATTCCACCGGGTTTTACCACTCGTGTCATTTCCTTTAGCACTGTTAAATAATCAGGGACATTTCGAAGGCCAAAACCGATTGTGACATAATCAAATGAGTTGTCCTCAAAAGGAAGCTCCATTGCATTGCCGTGGAGCAGCTCAATTTGATTGTAGCCGCCTGTTTCCACCTTCGTTTCGCCAACACTCAGCATATTTTTACTGAAGTCAAGACCTTTGACCTCGCCTGTTTCTCCAACAGCGTCTGCAAGCGCAATCGTCCAATCGGCAGTTCCGCAGCATACATCTAGTGCTTTGGCTCCTTTTTGAACATTCATGAGCTTCATTGTTTTATCGCGCCATTTTTTATGCTGTTTAAAGCTAATGACAGAGTTCATTTGGTCATAGTTTTTATAAATTTTTTCAAATACACCGTGTACTCGCTGTTCTTTTGATTGCTGCATGACTTACCCTTCTTCCACTTTCTGATGGTACGCAGGTTCATTTTTCATATGATCCAAGCGATTTAATAGCTCTTTTTGAACGATCGGAGATGAAACTAGATGCTCCTTGATTGATCGTTTGGCCTTTTCATAGCCTTCATTCTCAAAGTTGTCAAAACATGTATAGGCGTCCGTATAGCTATCGTTCAAAAAAAGTTTTAAATGTTTGTCGTCTTCTGCTTGTTTCATAAAACGTTTATAAACAAGGAAGCGACTTGCAATTTCATTCCAATGCGTCAATTGAAAGTGCTCAGAAATTCTTTGGAATAGCGCAGATTCCACTGTAGCAACACTTTTATAAAAGTGGGCTGCATCTTGAATGGATCGATCATATAGTCTAATTTTATGTTCATTAATCTCTTTGATCGCCGTGGCGAGAGTGCGGATCATGTAAATATCTTTCATGTCAGAGAGAAGAGAGTAATAGAGACCGCTGAAATAGTCTCCTGCTAGGATGGTCAACTGACGATTTTTGAATTCGTCTTGTTTGATGGCTGCAGCAGTTGTGACTTCGTCATGGGTATCAAGGGCAATTTGCACAAGCATCGCCGTTAAAATATAATTTTCTTTTTTCTCAGCATCGATTTGAGCTTCATCAAACATTGCATGAAAAAGAAGGAGCTTATCTTCATCGATGAGCGGCGCACGCAAATGCTTCGCCAAATAAGGATGAGAAAGCTTTTTGTTTAATTTTATATTCAGATTAGATAAAATTCCGTAGATGTCTTGCAAAGATATCACCCTTGTCCCAAAAATTACAGTTTCATATGTAGCTCTCTACATTGTATAGAGATTTATTATACCATATCAGGCCTGACTTTCATGCTATCAAGTGCATAGTCGTGCGTTATTTCTTTGCTTCGCTTTGAATTTCACCGAAGCTTGTTTGAATGACAGCATCGCCCCGCACTTTGATGGCTGATGTGTGCTCAGTAAATTGTGCGATAATGACTTCACCTTTATCGAGCTTTTCGGAATGGTGAAATCTTGTATCGGAACCTCTAGTTAAGCCGATCACATTGACACCATTATCAATGGCTTTAATCACCACAAAATCAGATGCTTTATTTTCACTCAATCTGTTCACCTTCCATCTATGGATTAGTCGTTTTTAATAAATGAAAGCACTTCTGCTCTTGCTGCCGCATCATTTGCAAATGTACCGCGTACGGCTGAAGTGACTGTTTTAGCGCCGGGCTTCTTCACTCCGCGCATCGTCATACACATATGCTCTGCTTCAACGACAATCATCACACCATGTGGATTTAAGGTTTCTACCATACTGTCTGCAATCGTTGATGTAATGCGTTCCTGAAGCTGCGGGCGCTTTGCCACGGCCTCTACTGCTCTTGCCAGCTTGCTGAGTCCCGTTACTTTTCCGCCGCGCGGAATATAAGCGACATGGGCTTTGCCATAGAATGGCACAAGGTGGTGTTCACACATTGAATGAAAAGCAATATCTTTGACAAGAACGAGTTCTTCATGATCTTCACCAAAAATGGTTTTAAAATGTTCTTTTGGATCTTCATTTAATCCCGAGAACACTTCTTCATACATTTTTGCTACTCGTTTTGGGGTATCAAGAAGTCCTTCACGATCTGGATCTTCTCCGATTGCTTTTAATATATCGCGTACCGCGTGTTCGATTAATTCTTTATTTATTTCACTCATGTATTATATCCTCCAAAGGCGATTACATTTCATTCAGATTCTAGCACACTTCAGATCCTAAAAGCAAAGGAGAGCGTTCTAAACAAACCATTTGATTCAAAAGGAAAAGCCCCTTATCAAAGGGGCTTTTCTAGACCAGTGTGAAACTGTATATGTATAACTCCTTCAATAGGATCATTACACATAACGATTATTTACCTGCCACCGCGTCTTTAAGTGCTTTACCTGGTTTGAAAGCAGGTACTTTGCTTGCAGGGATTTCGATCTCTGCACCAGTTTGTGGGTTACGTCCTTTACGAGCTGAACGCTCACGTACTTCAAAGTTACCAAAACCAATAAGTTGGATTTTGTCACCATTTTTAAGTGCATCTAAAATTGTATCAAAAACAGAATCAACTGCTTTTGTCGCGTCTTTTTTAGATAACTCGCTTGCTTCAGCAACCGCGTTAATAAGTTCTGTCTTGTTCATGCCTTTCACCTCCTCCCAAAAATATGCATTCAATAGATTGTTATCATTTCTTCACAATTCATCTTCTTTCTATACACTTTTTTTGAAAAAAAGAGCGTCTAGAAAGCGTCATACATGGCTTTTCATTAGAAAACTTCTCTTTGAAGGAATGTTTGTCCAACAAAGTGAAGATTTTCTGTAAGTAGATTAACACATATGAAATACCATATCAAGCATTTTAAAGGGAAGAATCCTTATTCGTCAAGGATTAAGGGCACTTTTGCGAACGAATATTCCTAATTTCAGCCTGAATCTGACTAATCTTTATACAATTGTCTTTTTATGACTTCACCCGCACGCAAAAAAAGACCCCCATCAATGAGAGGTCTCACATCCTATAGAATAATCGCGATCAGACCGCCTGATCCTTCGTTAATAATTCGTTCAAGCGTTTCCTTTAGTTTATACCTTGCATTTTCCGGCATTAGCGAGAGTTTTGCTTGAATGCCTTCTCTGACAAGCGAGCTGAGTGAGCGTCCAAATATATCGGAATTCCAGATAGAAAGCGGATCATCTTCAAAATCTTGCATTAAGTATCGGACGAGCTCTTCACTTTGTTTTTCTGTTCCGATAATCGGCGCAAACTCACTTTCTACATCTACCTTAATCATATGAATAGATGGCGCGACTGCTTTTAATCTGACGCCAAATCTTGATCCTTGCCTAATGATTTCCGGCTCATCTAAACTCATATCTGACAAAGCTGGTGCCGCAATTCCGTATCCAGTCTGCTTCACCATTTTTAAAGCGTCAGACACTTGATCATACTCCGTTTTCGCATGTGCAAAATCTTGCATGAGCTCAAGAAGGTGATCTTTGCCCCTAATTTCCACACCAACCACTTCTTTTAGGATATGATCATATAGATCATCCGGCGCATACAGATCAATTTCTGCGATCCCCTGACCCATTTCAATGCCTGCTAAGCCTGCTCTTTCGATAAAATCGAATTCACTGAACTGACCTACCACTCGGTCAACATCTCTTAATCTCTTAATATCCTTGACGGTTTCTTTCACTGAATCCTGATAACTCTCTCTTAGCCAATGATCTTCTTTTAGTACCATGACCCAGCTTGGCAGGTTCACATTCACCTCAAGCACTGGGAATTCATATAATGCTTCACGAAGTACACTGAGAACGTCTTGTTCTCTCATACTTTCGACACTCATCGCGAGTACAGGAATATCATATTTTTGACTAAGTTCCTGCCGCAGTGCTTCTGTTTCAGGGTGATAAGGTCTCACAGAGTTGATTACCATAATAAACGGCTTTCCAACTTCTTTGAGTTCGTCAATGACACGTTCTTCTGATTCAATATAGTCATGTCTTGGGATTTCTCCAATTGATCCATCTGTTGTAATCACAACACCAATGGTTGAATGCTCTTGAATGACCTTGCGTGTACCAATTTCCGCTGCTTCATGAAACGGGATTGGTTCTTCATACCACGGCGTATTAATCATTCTCGGACCATTTTCATCTTCATAACCGCGTGCACCAGGCACGGTGTAGCCTACACAATCGACAAGCCTAATGTTGACATCCAGGCCGTCGCTCACGTGAATGGATGCCGCTTGATTTGGCACAAATTTTGGTTCTGTGGTCATAATGGTTTTTCCTGCTGCGCTTTGCGGCAATTCATCCTGTGCTCTTGCACGGTCTGCCTCATTATTGATATTCGGGAGCACCACGAGCTCCATAAACTTTTTAATAAACGTAGATTTCCCTGTACGAACAGCTCCAACGACTCCTAAATATATATCGCCTCCTGTTCGTTCAGCGATATCCTTGAAAATATCGACTTTTTCCAAGTGATCCCCTCCCGGACTTGCTATCCTCGTTTTCAAATAAAATACTCTATACTTCAATCAAACGGTGCTTGAAAGGTGTCAGGACAATATATGTGTATGACGTTGTCCTATTTGAATATGACACCTTTTTTGTTTTGAGAGTATGTTTAGCCATAAAAAAACCTTTCTCCTCATTTATATGCAGAGGAGAAAGGTTCATTCTTGTTTATGACGTCTTTTTTTCTAAAAAAGCCGGCTCACCTTTTTTGTTGATCGTATATGGAACAGAAAACGCTGGTACAAACGGGGTTTCCTGCCAATAGACATCTTGAATATTTTCACCTGGTTTCAGCTTTTGTTTTGTATTTTTCAAAATCTGGGCAAAATCACTGCGATAGTCAACATAGATTTCGCCATTTGAGGAAATCAGTAATGGAAGTGATTCACCCGTGACAGGGCTCGTCACTGTAGGCGGTGCTTTTAACCCTAGTTTTTTTTCATTTAACGTATATAAATCTTTGGATACTACTTTGCCATATGGCGGATATGTATGTTCATCTTGATATATTTTGATCCTCAGACGTAATTCACTGATCGTTTGTGTCATTTTGACATCAAGCAGTTTCACCGTTGGATTTTGTTCGACGTCTGTGAGGACATAGATATATTCGCCCCCGCCTTCAAAAGATGTCGACGGTACATCGTGTAAATATCTTGGTGACAGACGCTTAAAGTCAATGACATACTTCTGATAAATCGGTGTGTCGCCTTCTTTTGTTTCAATGGGCAAAAGGCCATTTGTCGCTTTTTGAAAGTCTTCAATCGCTGTCTGCACACTTTGCAGCTGCTCTTTATATGGCACGCGGTTTTCAGCTTTGCGATTCTCTGGATAGAGGCACCCCGTAAGTAAAATAAGTGTTAACAGCATGACACTGATTTTTGCTTTGATCATCACATTCTTCCTTTTTCTTTATTCATTGACCGGCCCGCTAAATACAACTAAAAACACAATGACACCTGATATGAGCATTAAGCTGTACGCGACCGTTGAGGCTGTTATTTTCAGAAAGCGGCTCTTCAGCTTAAATCTACTCAAATAAATGGTTACAACGGCTAAAAACATGAGCCCCATTGAACCAAGCGCAAACCACATCTTGATTAAAGCAAAACTCATCGTGCCTGTCCCCCTTTAACACAAACGAATTGTAAGCGTTTATATTTCATTCTAAACCAAAATTAACTAAAATATCAATCGTTTTTCCAATCATTCAGAAAAAAGTGCATAAAAAAACTGAAGCAAAGAGGGGGACTCTGCTTCAGTCAGTAGGTCGACTATTTTTCCTCATTCTGTAGAGGCAAAGCTCTATTCAAACTTCATTGTTATGTTATGCAAGTCTTCCCCTTCTTGCATCCTCTACACGCCTAAGTTCAGTCTTCCAATTACTTTGTTTGGTTTTCAAACATGTTCACAAGATCTTCCATTTCATGTGTTTTGACACGTGCCATCAATGACTCTACAGCATCGTCTACCTTTTTCCCTTCAAATAGGACGTGGTAAAGCGCTTCTGTAATCGGCATGCTGACCTTATATTCTTTAGCAAGCTGATATGCGCCTTTTGTTGTGCGGACGCCTTCTACCACCATGCCCATTTTTTCAAGTACTTCTTCAAGTTTATATCCTTTACCAAGTAAATTCCCGCAGCGCCAGTTACGTGAATGAACACTTGTACAGGTGACAATCAAATCTCCAACACCTGTTAATCCGGCAAACGTAAGAGGGTTTCCTCCCATTTTTGTGCCGAGGCGGGCGATTTCAGCAAGACCCCTTGTGATGAGCGCTGCTTTCGCATTATCGCCATATCCGAGTCCGTCTGTGATCCCTGCCGCAAGAGCGATGATGTTTTTCAGCGCCCCGCCAATTTCCACCCCAATCACATCAGGGTTGGTGTACACTCTAAAATGATTGTTCATGAACAAATCTTGAACAAATTGAGCTGCTTCAATATGTTCTGACGAGACAGTAACAGTTGTCGGATGACGCAAGCCAACTTCTTCAGCATGGCTTGGTCCTGACAGGACAACAACTGCTTCTCTTTTCGCTTCCGGGACTTCTTGTTCAATCATTTGAGAAATTCTAAGAAGTGTATCTGGTTCAATTCCTTTACTGACATGAACAAATGGCACCTTTGACGTAATGAACTCATTTGCCTGTTTCAATACTTCTCGAATGGCCTTTGTTGGCACAGCGACAATAATCGCATCTGTCCCTTCTAGTGCCTGTTTCATATCTGTTGTCGCTTGAATAGACGCTGGCAATGCAACATTAGGCAAGTAATCATGATTTTCATGTTTCTCATTGATTTGATCAATTAATTCTTGTCTATGTCCCCACATGTGTACATCATGATGATTATCAGCTAATACAAGCGCAAGAGCTGTTCCCCAGCTCCCTGCTCCAAGTACTGAAATTTTCTTCATCCTGCTCACCCTTTTTATTTTCTCGCTCTCGCAAATATTTTAATTGGTGTTCCTTCAAAACCAAATGCATCTCGAATTCGGTTTTCTAGGAAACGCTCATAAGAAAAGTGCATAAGTTCTGGATCATTTACAAACACAACAAAGGACGGCGGTTTGATCGCCACTTGTGTTGCATAGTAAATTTTCAGACGCTGTCCGTTATGGGTCGGCGTTGGGTTCATCGCTACAGCATCCATGATAATATCGTTTAGAATGTTCGTTTGAACGCGCATCGCATGATTTTCACTAGCGGTAATAATTGTTGGCATTAACGTGTGAATTCTCTTTTTCGTAAGAGCAGACATGAATAAGACAGGTGCATAATCAAGGAATTGAAAATGCTCACGAATGTTTTGCTCAAATTCCTTCATTGTACGCTCGTCTTTTTCAACAGCATCCCACTTGTTCACAATGATCACAACGGCTTTACCCGCTTCGTGTGCGTAGCCGGCAATACGTTTATCCTGTTCAATAATGCCTTCTTCACCATCAAGAACAACAGCGACAACATCCGATCGATCAATGGCTTTCAACGCACGGAGTACACTGTATTTCTCTGTTGTTTCATATACTTTCCCTTTTTTTCTCATACCTGCTGTGTCGACAATGACAAAGTCACGTTGGTTGTACGTAAACATTGTATCTACAGCATCTCTTGTTGTACCAGCGATGTTGCTGACAATGACACGTTCTTCACCGAGCATCGCATTCACCAAAGAGGATTTCCCTACATTTGGGCGGCCGATTAAGCAGAACTGTACCACTTCTTCATCATACTGTGTATCTGGTAAGTTTTTGAAATGCTCTGCGACAGCATCAAGCAGATCACCTAGACCGAGTCCGTGCGTTCCAGAAATCGGATACGGTTCACCAAATCCAAGTGCATAAAAGTCATACACGTCGCTTCTCATTTCAGGGTTGTCCAATTTATTGACAGCAAGTACGACAGGTTTTTTCGTGCGATATAAAATTTTTGCGACTTCTTCATCCGCAGATGTGACGCCATCTCTTCCATTGACCATAAAGATAATAACATCCGCTTCATCCATTGCGATTTCAGCCTGATGGCGAATTTGCGCCAAAAACGGCTCATCTCCAATATCAATTCCACCAGTATCTATTAAATTAAAGTCATAATTTAACCATTCAGCAGAGCTATAGATTCGATCTCTTGTTACACCAGGTGTGTCTTCTACAATCGATATTCTTTCGCCTGCGATTCGATTAAAAATTGTAGATTTTCCAACGTTGGGCCTTCCAACAATGGCTACGACAGGTTTACCCATAGTACCCTTCCTTTCAATCCAGCCGCGATTCAATATGTTCATCATCATGTTTCAACCGGGATTTATAATTTTCATTCAGTTTTATGAAATAAACCCTTCAAACATGAAGGGTTCAACTTATATATTATATCAATTTTTAATCAGACCACAATGAATAACTTAAAAATGTTTGACAATCAAATAAAGATCTTCTCCAATGCCGTGTGCAATTCCATCTAAAATGGCCTCTAAATTCATGGCATACATGTCGAGCTCTTCTTTATTTTCACAGAAAAAAACGGCTGTTCCGCCAATGACCCGCTCTTTATTTGTTGTCGCCACAGCCAATATAAATTGTTCAATGGTGTTCGCCATGCCCTATTACCTCACTTTCTTTTTAATGAAATCTGTCGGCATTCTAATGGCATTTTCTAAAATAGGCACCTCTTCTAATACACGGACAGCCAAATCTTCACGCTGCCATTGCGGTAAAATGAATACGCCAAGTGTGCCGTTATTCAGATCACGTTTTGCGAGCGGACAAAGCGATGGTTCACCAGAATCTCGGTATACACCAAGCACGTTGGATAAATCAAATAAGATGGCTTGTCGCTGCCCAAGGTTTGCGATGGTTGTGGCCGAGTTAAAATTCTTTGGAGTCAAGATGAACCCCATTCCATGCTCTAAAATCAATTTTTGCTTTTCAGGCAGCCCGATATTCATAATGTAAATATCATTTACGTAAAGTCCTGCGCCGTCAAAGCGAAGTTCCCCTTTTTGAATATTCACGATATCCTTTAATTGGCTCCCTGACATTAATAGTTTTGCCATGAAAAAACAAAGAATACCGACCACGGTCCCAACGACGAGCGAAAAGAAAATACAGGCGGTCGTTGTAATAAGGGCAGTAAGAATGGCAATATAATTTCGACTTTCAAAGGCGATCGCAATGCCTTCGATATATGTACTGCCTCGTGAGACAAGCTCATACGAATCCATTTGGGTCAATGTATTTCTTTCCATATTACGCACATCACGAAATTGCGTGGCTGCAAGCGTCAGAAAGGTAATGGCAGTGAATTCTTCCTGGATCAGCGCAGGCATAATAATAGCACCAAGCCCTGATGCGATAAAACCTAGCGCAATGTGAATCACTTGTCCATGAATATATGTGGGATATTGCCGATAATCAGTTCTTAACATATAAACCCTAGCCGCCATCCCAAAGATGACACCAATAATCACAGGAAACGTGTAATCCGTCATGTTGATTTTGCAGCCCCTTTTACTGGTTTTCTAGATGAACGGGTGTTCAAGAGTTTTTCAAGCTGACCTACACCTAATAGAAAGACAGCTCCTTGAACAGCCATGGAAAGAAACGAGAGATCTCCTATGACAATGGAAGATGTGAGGCGATGAATCGTAAGCGCATAAAGGGCTTCCCCCAGACATATAGCCATCATCCATAAAGTGATCCGTTCTGTTAACCGATGCCCATATGTTAAACACATCAAGATCAGCAAGGCAAATACAACCCAGTCCACCTTTATTATCGTGAACCAAACTGGATCATATAATGCAAAAATCATAAAAAAGGCATACGCACTGACCATGGAACCTAATTGCATGATTCGCATGATTCGATGAGCAGGCCGAAAGATCACGAATGACATGCAAGCATATAAAAAGGTCATCAAAAATCCTGCATTGATCTTAATGTCTAAAATAGAAACCATGACATGACTGCATATAATATGAATGAGAACACATACGCCCAGCACATTGCGCCACGTGCTTTTCTCCATGATAAATGTCACCATAATCCAAACGAACCATATTGACCAATAATAGTACAATGCCTCCAACCCTCATCACCTCAATTACATTATGGGAAAATCTCCAGTTTTTAAACGTATGAGAAGGTGCGGGATTTGCATGAAATAAACAAGAGGTGACACCCTAATAGTTGAGGAGGGATGTATGATGGGTAAGGATAGACAGGAAAAACGCCTAAAGGCGTCAAGAAGAGTTGAATCTGATCGCGATCAATCCATTCATCACAAAGGGGCAACAACTTTAGAAGGCCCGGAAGACGCTCGCAAAAGAAATCAATAAAAAAAGACATGTGATTACCACATGTCTCAGCGTGCAGACAAACCCTCGCATTCAGTGTCAGTCCTGCGCATTGGTGCTCACGAATGTCAAATTCGCTCCGCAAAAAGTAGCTGTCTTTCATAGACAAAAAAGTTTTCTTTCACGCTGAAAAGAAGACAAAGGGCTACATTTCATTTAGTCCTTTGTCTTCTTATTTCTTAAACTATAGTACGTAGTGTCCACGTCTCTTTCTTTCAGCCAATGACTTGTTTCCCCTGTAAGCACAATCGGAGCTTGCCTTAGCTCCTCAATTGTTTTCATGCCAAGTACTGTCATCAACATCTTCACATCATCTTGTAGATCAATGATATCAGAGATGAGGCCCTTTTCTCCTCCACTCGTCAGGGATTTTAAGAAAAAGCCGGCTAATCCAACGGCAGACGCACCAAGAGCAATTGATTTTGTCACATCAAGTGCATCTTGAATGCCTCCAGAAGCTAGGACGGTTTGATCTGGAAAGGCTGTATGTACTTCAGCCAGACTCGCTGCAGTTGGAATTCCCCACTGGTCAAAATAGCGAAGTGCTTTTTGACGGCGCAGGTTCTCGATTTTAGAAAAATTCGTTCCCCCAAATCCACCTACATCAACAGCAGCAACTCCAGCATCAAATAATTTCTTTGCTGTTTCCTTACTCATCCCAAATCCAACTTCTTTGACGACAACAGGTACCTCAATTGATTCAGTGATGGCTGCGATCCGCTCAACAGCACCTCTGAAATCACGATCTCCTTCAGGCATGACGATCTCTTGAATCACGTTTAAGTGAATTTGAAGCATGTTTGCTTCCAGCATGTCAACGGCATCCCGTGCTTGCTGAATTGTCGCCTCACTGCCTAAATTGGCAAAAACGAGTCCATCCGGATTCACCTTTCGAACCACTTCATACGTACGACGTTCGTCTGCATCTTTCAGTGCAGCCATTTGTGATCCGACTGCTACTGGAATATTGGTTTCCTTCGCTGCGATAGATAAAGAGCGATTAATCTCATAGGTCGATTCTCCGCCTCCACCAGTCATTGCATTGATAAAAATTGGCGAACCGAAAGTCAGTCCGCCAATTGTCGTATGTGTATCAATTTGTGATGTCGCAAGATCTGGTAAACTGGCGTGAACGAAGGAAACATCTTGTAAACCTGTTGCTGCATGCTGGCCAGTCGACAAAGCATGCTCAATATGCTGTTTCTTTCTTTCTGCTCGCGTCAATTTTGATCACCAAATTATTTTAGTTTATTGAGTTTATCACCAATCAGGTCACCAAGCTGGAATCCGCTTGTATTTTCTTCTTTCGCCTGATATTGACGGTAATCCTCTTCAATTTGTTTTTCAGGATTCTCTTCTAATTCACGAATGCTAAGTGAAATGCGCTCTTCATCTTCATTGACATCAAGCACTTTCACTTTCACAGTCTGCCCTTCTTCAAGGACTTCTTGAGGAGTACCAATATGTTTGTGTGAAATTTGGGAAATATGCACAAGTCCTTCTACACCTGGCAGAATTTCAACAAATGCACCAAAGCTCACAAGACGTTGAACGGTTCCTTCAAGAACATCACCTTGTTTTACCTTTTCACCAATTTGGCTCCAAGGTCCTGGTAATGTTTCTTTAATAGATAGTGAGATACGTTCGTTATCGCGGTCAACAGCAAGAACTTTGACTTTTACTTCCTGTCCTTCTTCAACAACGTCAGATGGCTTTTCGACATGCGCATGGGATAGTTGAGAAATGTGAACTAATCCATCAATGCCGCCAATGTCAACAAATGCACCAAAGTCAGTCAGGCGCTGCACTTTTCCATCAATCACACTGCCTACTGCAAGCTTTTGCAGGAAGTCTTGCTTCTTGTCTAATTGTTCTTGCTCAACGACTGCACGATGCGATAGAATCACGCGGTTTTTTTCGCGGTCAAGCTCTACCACAACAAGCGAGAGTGTTTTTCCTTTGTAGTCAGTGAAGTCTTCTACATAGTGTGCCTCAACAAGAGACGCAGGAATAAATCCGCGAACACCAATGTCGACCACTAGACCACCTTTGACAACGTCTTTTACTTCTGCTTCAAATACTTCTTTTGTTTCAAACTTTTTCTCTAGGTCTTCCCAAGCGCGGTCTGCATCAACAGCACGTTTCGATAAAATCAAAGCATCGTCTTCGACCTTTGTTACTTTAAGCTCTAACTCGTCGCCATCTTTCACGACATCTGATGCTTTTTCAACGTGAAGACTTGATAATTCACTGATTGGGATGATCCCAGGTTGTTTCACATTGACGATATCTACATTGACATGCTTGTCCTCAACTTTAGAAACAATCCCTTTCACTACATCTCCAACCTCTGGTACCTGAACATCGATTTGATTCATTTCCTCTGTCATTTCGATAACCTCCTTGGTCCAAACCTACACAGCTTAGTTAAAACGACTGGGTGAATATGTGTCCTTAGCATGATGATTGCCAGCCGAATATGTATTATAGAAACATTCAAATCAACAGAATTGCTTGAATGATCAATAAAAATAGTATTAGTATAAACTTCTAATAAAAGACCTTGTTTGTCAAGAGATAAACCTCTAACTTATAAAAGTTTTCTAAAATTTCTTACTGTTTTTCTACACGCTCTGCTGCATCTAAAATTTTACCTGCAACCTCTTGAATAGAAAGGGCAGTCGTGTCAATTTCAATGGCATCATCTGCTTTCTTCAGCGGTGATACCTCCCGCTCAGAATCAAGCTTGTCACGTCTTGCAATTTCTTCGATCAGTTGATCGTAATTGACATCGTAGCCTTTTTTCTGATTTTCTTCAAAACGGCGTTTTGCTCTTTCCTCTACTGACGCAAGCAAGAAAATTTTCACTTCTGCATCTGGAAGAACATGCGTGCCGATGTCTCTTCCATCCATGACGACACCGCCTCGGTTCCCCAGCTCTTGCTGCCTGCGGACCATTTCTTCCCTAACAGCTCGATGCTTTGCAACAACAGAGACTTGATTGCTCACACGGTCTGTTCTGATGTCTTCTGTGACATCAATCGTGTCTAGATGTACTTTTTGACCTTCGTCAGTTGACACAAGTTCAATGACTGTGTTTTTCAATAACGCATCAAGTGCCTGTTCGTCTTCAAGGTCTACGCCTTGATTGAGTGCCGCAAGTGTAATTGCGCGGTACATCGCACCTGTATCGATATAAATATATGATTTTTTCGCTGCGACAATTTTTGCCACAGTGCTTTTTCCTGCTGCAGCAGGACCGTCAATTGCGATAGATAATTTCTTTTTCATAATACCTCTCCTTGATTGAATCTCCCTTATGAATTGTAACACGATCACCGCTCAAACGGGGGAATTTTCTATCAATCCTTTTGCTTAAATGTCTCAATCCAATCTTCAATGCTCATGTTATTTACACCCTCGTATTGTACGACTTTTGACAAAAATAGTTCTCCTTTCGTCAAGTGAAGGGTGACCTGAACCGCCAAAAGCAGAATGAGCTGAATGAGCACTGCTTTGAATAGCCATCTTTCCATTGTTTTCATACAAAAAGCCTCCAACGCTAGATTCTTTCTCTCTAGTATGGAAGCTTTTGACAACCTTTATTCTTATACTTTTTTCACACGTGTTAGAAGCTGCTGCTGGAAGCAGTACTTCATGATGTGCTGCTGGTGGTCGTTTGTGATTTCAGTAAATTCCATGATCGCTCTTGTTTTCCCGGTCTGTTCATCTTGATAAACGCGATTCATTTCTGCAATCGCTTTAATTTTCACTGGTTCTTTCAGTGAAAGTTCAAACTCTGTGACGACCTCGCCATATTCTTTTAGTGAGACACCTTCTGGAACAGCAATTGCTACACCGCCAGCACTCATATTGACAATAAATGTGTCGAAGGTTTCTTCACCATTTTGCGTAATGGACGCTTTCACCATCGTATCCACTCGAAGATATTCTCTTCGCTGAAGCCGAATCATTTCTTCTTTTGGCGGAATAGAAACGACAATCATCGGGATATCTTCTTTTCTTTTCCCAATGATTTTGCTTGTACATTTGTATGGAATTTGATTTTCATCGAAAAAGAAGACGGTGATTTCTGTTTCTTGATTTAAATAGATCGTGCGCCCCGTTTCTTTATCAGCTGGATAATTAATGCAAATATCATCGTTATTATTTTCCAAAACTTTTGATTTTGCAGTTTTCACTTCTTTGTTCTCATTGACATACTCAATTGTGATTGCATCCCCTATTTGTAACATTCCTCATCACTCTTTTCATCTGTGAAATCGTATCCTCTCTTATATTAAACCATGTATAAAACAAAAGGAAAAGGCTTATTCGCCTTTTCCTCGCTTCCTTTTCTATAGGTCTTTATATATAGGTTCTGCATTTTTTAGCTTATCTACTCTTTCTTCTTTTCCAGTATCTGCATTAATAAACATTCGGTATGTGTCGTTTTTAATGGTTCCTAAAAACTCATAGCAGAGAACTTCCTCTGACATATCATTTTGAACAAGAGCTACATGTGTATCCTCAATCTTCACATGTTTATTTAAGGTCTTTTCAGCTTCTTTTTGAGAAATCTTTGGTGCTTTTATGTCACGTTTTCTGTGATTCATTAAATAGTCTTTCGCTGAGAATCCCACAACCTCTCCATCATCTAAAGCGACTTTCATTCGAATGCTATCTGGATAAAGCAATACGTTATTCTGTAAAGGGACATAGGTAAATACGCCGATATTATCAAATTGCGCACTCTCATCTAAATGAAATGATTCAGTATCGAATCCATGCTTCTTTAAGAAACTTAGTGCTTTTTCTGAGGCATCATTTAAACTGATTTTTTGTTTGTTCACTTCACGGTTCTGAAGAAGATAAACAGGATGGCCGCCTTTTTCAGTCAAGTCTAAATAAAAGTTTGCCCGATTGTCTGGGTCAGACATTGATAGGCTGTAGACATCACGGTTCGTTTTACTCCCACTTTTTCTCACCTTAAAATCTTTGTTATGGTCAGGCGCAAATTGCTGGGCGATACGGATCGCTTCTTTTTTTGAAATCTTTTGCCCTTTTAAGTGATTGTAGCCTTGTGTTTCTGATTCAGTTGACACATTTGTAGGGCCAAGATCAACATCTGCAAACGCATCAGCATTTCTCTCAACGGTTTTTAATCCGTCAATGATGGTATTGTCGTTTTTTCGATCTCCATCAGCCAGTGCCATTTCAACATCCATCCATTTTAAATTTTTGTTGAGTACGAGATGCTGCACTTGTCTAAGTTCGTTTTGAATATCTGCCGCTTGATCATATAAAGTGGTAATGGTTTTGTGTGTATCTTTGTTTAATGGTTCATCTGATAAAGATTTAAGTGACGATTTATAGCTAAAGTCACCGACATTCGCTAGAAACTCTTCTGTTTTGTTAAAAGGCATCAATGTGAGCGGAAGCTGACTGACATTGTTATGCGCTTCTGATGACATTCTCCATACATCTGCCAGTGCTGGAGATATAGATGTTTGGCTATTCATCGCAAGTGTTGCGCCAAGTTTATCGTGCAGCTGATCGACTTGATACGTTAAATCATGGAAGGCTCTTTGATAGTTGTTCTCTGCATGAAGCAGTACTGCATCTTTTTCTTGATGCTCTTTATAGCCCCAGTATCCTGTTGAGATGACAGCAATTCCTAAAATAGCAATCAATATTCCTCTGATCATTTATTTACACCTCTTTTTATTCACAGAAAATATGTTTCCCGATTCGTTTAATTTGTGGTCTTCCCCAAATCCATGGGCTTGTCGCTGTATCAGGATTAAAGTAATAAACGGCGCTTTCAGATGGGTCCCAGCCATTAATGGCATCAAATACTGCCTTTTTAGCGGTTTCATTTGGCGCCATATAAAATTGTCCATCTGCTACAGCAGTAAACGCAAGCGGTTCAAAAATGACACCAGCAATCGTATTTGGAAAAGTCGGGTTGTTTAAACGGTTTAAGATGACGGCTGCTATCGCTACCTGTCCTTCATAAGGTTCACCTCTCGCTTCACTATACACAGCTTGTGAAAGAAGCTGAATGTCATTGCTTGAAAAACCACCTGGCATGTTGGCTGCTGTTTGTTTCGGCGTTTGATTTGCTTGACCATTTCCTGACTGGTTTCCAGACTTCCCAGACGAGCTGTTTCCTCCGCTTTGACTTTTTTGATTCTCTTTTGCACCTTGTGCTGTCTTTTTTTGCGTGTTTCTTTGCGCAGGAGCCTTTGTTTGCTGATCAAGAGGTTTCCCGCCGTAGTGCGTAAACTGATTCCCTTTTTGCAACTGCTGTTGCACAAACTCTTTATAGTATTTCGTCTTTTGAACTAATAGGCTTTTTGTTTTTTCCCCTACGAGTCCATCGACTTTCTTTACACCAAACTGGCTTTGAAAATTGCGCACGGCCCAGTAAGTTCCCCAGCCATACACCCCGTCTATTTTTCCATTGTAAAAACCATTGTATTGGAGCCTTGCCTGGAGCTCGACGACATCTTCTCCTGTAGCTCCCCGCTGAATCACTTGATTTGTGAAAGCTTCACTTTTTTCAGCTGTCATCAATGAAGACGCGAGCAGAACAATTGAGAAGATAAGGACGATTTGTTTCATAAAACGAGCTTTGTCCATATTTGATCCTCCTGTACTTTTGATGTTTGAATATATGTTTCTTCCGATCCCTATTTTTATACATTCATCACAGGAGGGAATTGGATGGAAAAGACAAAAAACGCCCTAAAGACGTATAGGACGTTTTCCAATTTAAATTTGTACCATCTTCACCGCACGGGCTTTTTTGGCTTTCCGCAGACCAAACCACCATAAAAAAATCATGAACGGCAACATAATATATCCCCAATTTTTCATGCCAAGAAGAATGAAATCATATAAGCCATGAAAAAGGATAGGAAGTATTAAAGAGAGAATCAGCCATTTTCGCTGCTCTTTTTTATCAGAGAAGCGAGCTTTACCTATATAAAATCCCATCACCACACCAAATAAAGCGTGGCTTGATACAGGCAGCAAGGCACGTGTAAACGCGTACTCTACCCCATGACCCACTAAGTACAGAATATTTTCAAGTGTCGCAAATCCAAGCGAGACACTTGTTCCATAGACAATCCCGTCATAGTGTTCATCAAACTGTACGTGCGCATAGACACTGACCATTAAAATAAACCACTTTAATGATTCTTCTAAAAAACCCGATGTCACAAATGAAATCACGATAGGATTCGTAGCGATATTTTCCTCTTGGAGGACATACTGAATAAACATGGTTGGAAACACAAGTATGACACCTAGCATAAAAGATCTGATGACCATATGAACCGGCTCATTGTCGTATTGATCTTTCAAATAAAAATAACTTAAAAGTGCGATGCCGGGAGCTAAACCTGCTGAAATGATTGCGATCATAATCAGACCTCTTTCCCTACATTATCCTTTATTATCGTACCACGAATCACCCCTTTTTTATATGACTCGAGCCCATTTTCCCAAAAATAATCTTCTATATAATCCCAATTTACATAAAAAAGAACTGAATCCCTTAGAAGGACCCAGTTCTTTTTTTACCCGTTGATTCTTTTGTTGATTTCTTCTGCAATTAACCCGCCATGAAATCTTCCATTTTCAATGAAAATTTCGTTGGCGTTGTTACCAGCTGCAATGACCCCTGCAATAAAAATACCTTCTACATTTGTTTCCATTGTTTGTTCATCAAATGCTGGGCGGCCTGATTCTGGATCGATTGTTACACCCATTTTTTCTAAAAATGAATGATCAGGATGATAACCTGTCATCGCAAACACATAATCACTTTTCACTCGATCCGTTTGGCCCTGCTGGTTTGTAAAGACAATATCCTGTTCTGTTATTTCTTTCACCTCTGCACCGAACTCCATTCGAATGGTGCCATTTCGAACAAGCGCTTCAAACTCTGGTAAAATCCAAGGTTTGATGCTGGATGAATATTCAGTTCCTCTATATAAAACCGTCACCCTGCTTCCGCATTTCACAAGTTCCAGGGCAGCATCAACACTAGAGTTCTTCCCGCCGATCACCGTCACATCTTTATCAAAGTAGGGGTGTCCTTCTTTAAAATAATGATACACATGAGGAAGGTCTTCCCCTTTTACATTCATATAGTTAGGATGATCATAGTACCCAGTCGCAATCACAACATAGTCACATGTATAGACGTCTTTTGATGTATTTACCGTAAAACGGCCATCTTTTTTCGTCACAGCGTTTACCTTTTCAAAAGCATTCACACGAAGGCTTTTTCGTCTGACCACCTCTCGGTAATAGGAAAGCGCCTGAATACGAACGGGTTTCCGATTTTCAGTGATAAAAGCGACGTCACCGATCTCAAGCTTTTCACTTGTACTGAAGAAGGTTTGGTGTGTAGGGTAATGATAAATACTGTTGACCACATTGCCCTTTTCAATCACAAGTGCATCAATCCCAATTTGCTTGAATGCAATGGCAGCTGATAGACCGCACGGGCCTCCTCCTATTATGATCGCTTTTTCTTGTTTCATTTGTTCCACTCCTGTCGTTTCACTGCAATAACAATTGCTGGGCTGTTTGATTCTTTGCATGATTCCATAAAAAAATCTCCTATTTAAGGATAGGAGATTTTAAGGCGCGATGCAAATAAGTCGCTTAAATCCAGCCTCTGAATCGAGAAGCTTCAGCCATTTTACGTACACCGACCATATATGCTGCTAGTCGCATATCAATACGGCGGTTTTGCGCCATTTCATAAATATTATTAAATGATTTCACCATCATATCTTCTAAACGAGTTTCTACTTCTTCTTCTGTCCAGTAGAACCCTTGGTTATTCTGAACCCATTCAAAGTAAGAAACAGTCACTCCACCCGCACTTGCAAGTACGTCCGGAACAAGCAGTACACCACGATCTGAAAGAATTTTTGTCCCTTCCAATGTCGTTGGTCCATTTGCTGCTTCTACGACAATTTTGGCTTTAATGTTCGCCGCATTATCTTCTGTAATTTGATTTTCAATGGCTGCAGGTACTAAGATATCACAATCTAGCTCAAGCAGCTCTTGGTTTGTAATTGTATCATTAAATAATTTAGTGACGGTTCCAAAGCTGTCACGTCGGTCAAGCAAGTAGTCAATATCGAGACCATCTTCATCATACAAACCGCCGTAAGCATCTGAAATTCCTACGATTTTCGCTCCGGCATCATACATAAATTTAGCCAAGTAACTTCCTGCATTTCCGAATCCCTGAACGACAACACGAGCCCCATTGATGTCAATTCCTTTTTTCTTCGCCGCTTCTTTGATACAGATCGTTACACCTTTTGCCGTTGCAGTATCACGTCCATGTGAGCCTCCAAGAACAATTGGTTTTCCTGTAATAAATCCTGGCGAGTTAAATTCATCAATTCTAGAATACTCATCCATCATCCATGCCATGATTTGAGAGTTTGTAAACACATCTGGTGCTGGAACATCTTTTGTTGGTCCAACGATTTGGCTAATTGCGCGAACATAGCCGCGGCTTAGTTTTTCAAGCTCCCTAAATGACATTTCTCTTGGATCACAGATAATACCGCCTTTTCCTCCGCCATAAGGAAGATCCACAATACCACATTTTAAACTCATCCAAATTGAAAGCGCTTTTACTTCTTTTTCAGTAACGTTCGGGTGGAATCGAATTCCGCCTTTTGTTGGACCGACAGCATCATTATGCTGCGCACGATAACCAGTGAAAATTTTCACCGATCCATCATCCATACGTACTGGAATTTTGACCGTTAATAGGCGAATTGGCTCCTTCAGCAATTCATACACTTCTTGCGGATAGCCCAATTTATCAAGCGCTTTATGTATGACGGTTTGAGTTGACTTTAAAACATCTAGCTTATCTTCTGCGTTATGAGCGGCGTTTTGATCGGCTGCCATTAAAATAAACCCCCTAGAAATCTTTCATGATCTACTGCTCCCTTTCAAGCAATAGTATACACCTTCGTACTGGTAAAGCAAAGGTAAAAAGCGTTTTTTATCAAAATAAAATATCAGCGTTTATAAATATAAAAATGGATATAAAAAAATACTGTTGTTTCATCACAACAGTATTAAATATAATAGAAAAAAGTGATTAAAAATACAGTTGAATCGTTTTCACTGCATCTTCCTGCATGATCACTTTTCCGTATTCTTTTAACCGGTGAATGGTTAATGTCGTCGGAGAACCGAACTCCGCTAAAATAGAAATGACTGTATCTGCAGACAGTTCTTCGAAATCATCTAGGCTGAGAAAATATTGACCTTCATAGTGGTAAACTGTACCCCCTAAAAGTCCAATACGACTTAAACTATGGGACAGTTGAATCACATCTTCAAACGAGGCAAATTGATAGAGCACATGCTTGCTCTCGTCGAGCTTGACTTGCATCTCAATGTAATCTTCATCAAACTCATCATCAGCATCTTCCTGCTGACTCTTTGTCACAATGACGACCATCCCCTGCGCCTGAAGAGAAAATACTTCAACAGCAATCGGTCCATTCGCTTCAAAACCGAGCTCCTGATTCGCTTCGTTCATCATGTCTTTAAACAGCTGATGAACTTTGAACGAATCTTTCCAAAGGTCTTCTTTCGTAAGACCTCGGTCTGTCAGATCATCTAGTGTGAGAAAAATTTTGATTTTATTATAATTCAGACGCTCTAGCCGCATAACGTTCCCTCCTGCCTCTTCTAACACACATCATACTGTAGTATATGAGATGATGAGTCATAGGTTCTTAATTTTGTATTCAGTTTACACTGTGTCAAGACGGAAGACAAGCATGAAGCTATGCTTACGGTGACTTTTATGGAAAATATTGATGGGGCATCAACTTAGCGCGTTTTTAGCGGCATTAAATAGATCAGATGGGTTTCTGGTTCTGCTCCAAGACGCATCGGAATCTTTGTTGTTCCGTAACCATTACTAATCAGAAAGAAAGCACCTTTGACTTGGCCTGTTCTTCCTTTTTCATACGGACCAAATTTCCCAATACGAATTTGACCCCCATGGGTATGACCGCTCAAAACAAGATCAATTCCCTCTTCTTCACTCATCAAATGATGCACATCTGGGTTGTGTGATAAAAGGATATTCACGTCTTCTTTGACAAACTCCGGCCGTATCGCTTCATAATCTGCTTTTTCAAGCCGGATATCATCGATTCCGCCTATTTTAATGGGCTGTCCTTCAAAATTCCACACAGCCGTCTCATTTTGCAATGTCGTCACCTGATAGGTATGGAGGATGTCTTTGAGTTTTTGCTGATGCAGCTCATGGTCGTTATTCCCCCACACAAAATACACCGGGGCAATCCTTGCTAAACGTTTCACATTTTCTTCAACTCTAGCATAAGGGACTCCCTTTTCAGCTAAGTCCCCGCCGATCATAATGACATCAGGCTGCTGCTCTTTTACTTCCGCTAATAAAGTATCACTAATTAGACGGCGATGGGTATCAGAAATAAAGAAAATGACTGCAGGTCGATCTGACTGAAGTCCTTCTATTGTAAAGTAATGCTTTTTGATGTTGTTTTGTTTTGCCGTTTTCACCATTTTCGCTGTTACACACACACCTGTTGTCACAGCCGCTATGGCAGCAGTAAATCCGATGGCATATTTCATTATGAATGACTCCCTTGTATCAGCTTTCTTTTATAAGACGCTTGAATGAAAAAAGACGTTTCAACTGTTTAAACGTCTTTTGCTCATTTATTTACTTTCATAATAGAGATTGATATCATATTGCGTCTGCATGAAGTGGAAAACGGCCTCGCGCTCTTTCCATTGATTTGATTGAGGCCATAAATCTGTGCTTTTCTGTATAATTTCACATCTGAGCTTATGATATTCATCCTCAGCCTTTTCTTCTTTTTTCTTATAATAATACGATGCGTAAAAAGCAAACACTTCAGCCATGATCCAAAACAGAAACACCTCATGGCCAAGCAATGTGGCAATCATCGCTTCCGGCTGCAGGGAGCCCCCGCTATTAGCTGTTATCACAAAATAAAACAGAAGAATCGCAAGTGATAAAAGGGCTGTCCATTGCCACCTTTTGCATTGTTTTGCAAACCCCTCGTATTTGCGCTTCCTTTTGATCAATGTTTCAATCATTTTCTGTGTCGGCTGATCCATATAGCGGCTGATTGCGTGCAATGTCATCACATACACCCTTGTCCCTTTTTTCTACATATGTATGTGCTTTTCGATTCATTCATGTCAAATATTAATTTTCTAATGGGATATTCAATACTTGTCCGCTGTACACGCTATTTCCTTTTAAATGATTGTAAGCTCGAATTTTCTCTTCCCCTGATCGGTTTTGATAATACTTCATGGAAATTCGATACAAGTTTTCCTCTGGTCCAACAGTATGCTGCACGACACGAACAGGTTTTTCTTCCTGCTTCTTCTTCTCTTCTGCTTCTTTTCGCTTTTTCTCTTCCTGCTGTTTTTGAAGAGCGAGCTGTTGCTGCTCACGCTTTTTTGCAGCTTCGGCCTTTTCACGCTCAGCCTTCTCTTTAGCGGCTTGTTCTTTTTTCTTTTGCTCTGCTTTTTCTTTTGAACGCTGCTTTTCTTTATCAGCATCTTTCTTTTTCTTCTCATCATCAGACGCATCCGCTTTGTCAGCGCTTGAATCATTTTTTGTTTCAACAAGTGCTGACGGGACTGGATCTGTGTCAGCACTCGATGTTTTATCAATATAAACACCTTGATTGTTGTTATCGTTAATTTCCTTTGATGTGTAATAAATCAACAGGAAGAAAACCGTGACGACAATAATAGGAAAGATAATAGCCAGTGTCGTAAACAATGGATTACGCACCTTTTTGGTTCGCTGCTTTTTATATTCATGAAAATCTTCTCGTGTAGGAAAGTGAGAGTCATCTGAAGGATGCACTTTTTCTTCTTCAAGATTTTCCTCTACATCATCATGGATGTTTGTCAGCTGCTGCTTTTTTCTCTTCATTCTCGACATTTCTTCCATGTTCATCCCTCCCCCAATATTTAAAACGAATTTGACATGCAAAGACTAGGTCAATGACAAAGTGTGTCATGACAGGAACGAATAAATTTCCTGTCCACTCGTATAAAAGTCCTAAAAAAATACTAATAGAAACCACAAGGATAAACAAGAGTATTTTTGACAAGTAGCGAAAGTGAAGAAGTGCAAACACAATGCTTGCAATCTCCAGTCCAAATTGCTGCTGAACGATCCCGCGAAATAAAATTTCTTCTGAAAAGGCAATGAGTAGCGTTAACCAAACAATATGCGGGATGCTGCGGTTTTTGAACATTTTTTCATTTAATCCGCCATCATCGTACATATGAGCTGGAAACACCTTCATGACAATAGCGTCAACAATAATCACAAGCAAAGCGCCGCCAATTCCGTAAGTCAGGATACGCATATCTCGGATCTGCCATAGGGCTGTAAAATCAGTCCAATGATCAAACATAAACATCCCTAGTAAAAAAGAGACAATCAGCATGAGCAGCTGTGTAAAATACAACTGTTCTACTACTTGTCGATCGGTTAATTTTTCAATAATACGGCGATGTTGTTCAATCAATGCTGCGCCTCTTTTGTCAGATGAAATAGACGATCCAGCTCGGTCTTCCAGTGTTTCATTTCATTCAGCTCCAATGGTTGATCTTTTTTTTCGTAATCAGACAGGTCAAGTCCGCATGAAGAACAGCAGTTCCCAAAGGAAGCGTCCTCCGTTAGATCAAGCTGCTCATCAAAGTATGATAACAAAGATTGCCTAAAGCAGCGATGGCCAGTGATATGCTCTTTAAACTGCCACACTTTTTTTAGCTTTTCTGTTTGTCTATCCTGCAGCTTTTCTTTCAGCTTCTTCATGAGCAAACGGGGCTGTTCAGTTTGGTACATCGTGTAATAATGCGAGAGCATTCGCGCGCGCGTCTCCTGAAGCCCTGCTTCCATCAATTGTTCACGTAATTTCTTTTCATCATTTATCGGCATGTGTGATAATCGGGCTAAGAAAAAATCAATTTCTGGATCATCAAAACCTTCTGCTTGAATCAAATGACTTTGAATATCCGCATCCTCTTCTGTATATAAAAGAACGCTCACACTATTTTTCCCGTCCCGTCCAGCTCTTCCAATTTCCTGCATAAATGCTTCAATTGACTGAGGCGGACTCATATGAATCACAAAGCGTATATTTGCTTTATCAATTCCCATTCCAAAAGCACTTGTACAGCAAATGAGATCAATTTGACCACTGATAAATTGCTGCTGGATCAGCATGCGGTCTCCTGACTCCATTCCACCATGATAAAACTCTACACGTTGATTCGTTTTTTGTTTCACCAAACGTGAAATATCTTCTGTCATTTGCCGGGTCGGACAATAAATCAGCCCAGGCCCTTGAAGGGTTTCCACAAGCTCCAGTGCTCGTTTCTCTTTTGCTTCTTTCGTTTCATGTGCCTCTTTTAATAGTGCAATATTCGGCCGGTTGACTGAATGAATATGAACTTCTGGATGCTCTAGCCGCAATGTTTGCACAGTATCTTTTAAGGTTTGTTTCGTTGCAGTTGCCGTTAGTGCTAAGGCGACAGGATTGCCGAGCGCTTCCCTCCATTCCCCAAGCTTGGAGTATTCCGGGCGGAAATCATGTCCCCATTCCGATATACAGTGAGCTTCATCTACAACGAATAGACCCACATGCATCGCTTTGAGCTGCTCTAACAATACCTCTGACATAAGCGCCTCAGGTGCGACAAATAAAAATTTATATGATGGCAAATGCCGAATAATATGTCTTCTTTCTTGAAAAGACAGTGTACTGTTAAGCGCAGCCACTCGCTTTTCACCGCGCATTTTCATGCGTTCCACTTGATCTTCCATGAGTGATAAAAGAGGTGAAATGATCAGCACTAACCCATCTGTCAAATAGCCCGGAATTTGATAACAAAGTGACTTCCCGCCACCAGTAGGAAGCATGGCAACCGTATCTTTTTGTTGAAGTACACTTCGAATAATGTCCTCCTGACCTGTTTTGAAGGCATCATAACCAAAGTATCGCATCAGCGTCTGATGAAGCTTATCCACTTGCTTTCACCATCCTTGTCAATGCCAATCGTATTTGAAAATAAGTAAATGAATGCTCGAGACTTTCTTTGATCAGCTTCATCTTGTTGGTTTGGAGCTGACCGGCTACCTCATGTATCGCCTTTTGAGCTTCACTGCTGACATATGGTTCGATCGAGAAGCTCGGCTCATGTATCGAGAGCTCCACAATATGATCTTCAATTGTCGCTTTTTTTAATGAACGAATATGAGCAATCTGATCAATACTGAACCCTTTTTGTACAAGCTCAAGCGTTTTATGGGTAGAGGTGGTCAGCACACGTTTGAATTGAAGATCATCTATCATTCGCTGGATGATCGGTGCCTCACCTTTTTGCGCACATTGAATAAAATAATGGAGCACATTCCAAAAAAGCAAGTAAACATACCATACATCTTCTTTCATCCATTCCGCCATTTGCTGGTACGTCCGTCCGATTCTTTCATTGGAAGTCAATGAATAAACAAAAAGCAGTGCCTCTTGATCAGTTAAATGAGCCAGAAGTGTTTCAAGCTCATGATGGATATCTTCAGAAAGCTTTTTCTTCTGGTGATATTGCGAGAAGAAGGATTTCGTCCAGTTTTGAACCGATATATCTCTTTGAATCGGCACATAGTGTTGTGATCTCGCTGCATGATGTGAAAGGACCTGCACAAGTAAAGACAGCCTCATCCATAACACCTTTGCTTTATCATGATACTTGGCACCATCAAAATAAACTGGCATCGGTTTTTCAGCAAAACGCTGACTTAGCATACTTATTCCTTCATCTGTGGCAATGAATGTATCCTCTGTCTTTCTGCTGATTAAGTGCTGCTCTAGCAGCCTTTTTACAGAGCGGTTCAGCTGATCCCTCGTAAAAGCTGGATAGCAGCCGAAGTAGCTAGAGAGCTGAAACAAACTTGCATCCTGTATCGTTTGAGATGATTTTTTTCCTTTAAAAAGATGGTAGACAGCACTAATGGAGCGTTCGCCGTTCAATTTATGTACGCTGTCCATCAACATGACATCCAAGTAATGAATCGTCATTGACCAAAGCACCTGTCTTCCTGACAAAATTCGAATATTTTCTCCCTTTATTTTAACAGATTTCATTGAAGAAGAAATGTTTAAACTCAATTAATGGGGGAAAGTTATGAACAAACCCTTATGTGATAAGCATTCTCAATCACTTTACAGTTGAAATGTGAATTTAAAATCATTACAATAAGGTTTGAGGAAATTGGTTTTTTATCGGTGAAACTAAAAAGGTTAAACCATTTGTTCCATCGAACAATCTGGGAGGTATTTTTTTAACATGGCAAAATATACAATTGTAGACAAAGACACATGTATTGCTTGCGGCGCATGCGGTGCAGCTGCTCCAGACATTTATGATTATGATGATGAAGGCATTGCATTTGTCACGCTTGATGACAATCAGGGGACTGTAGAAGTTCCAGAAGTACTTGAAGAAGATATGCTTGATGCATTTGAAGGTTGCCCAACTGACTCAATTAAAGTTGCGGACGAAACTTTCGATGGTGATCCACTTAAGCATGAATAGGATAAAAGCCCCTTTAAAAGGGGCTTTTTTTATATTAACTATTTTGAAGTCGGCGTTTATTTTCAAACCATGGACGCATTTTGACAAAAATGAAACTAAAGACGATGGTGATGATGATTCCTTTAATCAGGTTAAAAGGCAAGATCCCTGCTGTAATGGTTGCCTTTAGCACATGATCTGACAGGACGGGTGCATTCAAAAACCATGTATAAGCAGGAAGGAACAAGAAATAGTTTAAGATGCTCATCATGACTGTCATCAGTAATGTTCCGAGAATCATGGACCACGCTAACCCTCTTGCTGATTTAATCTTTTTAAAAATAAAAGCCACCGGTAAGATGAATAGTACACCTGCTGTAAAATTCGCTACTTGATCCACAGGAACACCGGACATGCTACCATGAATGAGGTAGTGCAGTAGATTCTTTAAAGCTTCAACAGCAATCCCAGCACCTGGCCCATAAATTAAAATCGCAATAATCGCAGGAATGTCACTAAAATCAATTTTTAAATACCCAGGAAGCCCAGGGAAAGGGAAATTCAATAACATTAATACAAATGCGATACTGCTAAGCATGCTGATGACAACTAAACGTTTTACTTTACTTTGATTCAATATTCTCTCTCCTTTTCGATCAAATCTTTCGAAAAGAGGATTGTTCAATTTTAGCCACAAAAAAACCGCTCTGAATACATACACAGGAGCGGGAAATTTAGGCTACACAAATAAACGTATAAACAGACATGTTTTCAACGTTTACGAACCTCCATCTTCTCCCATCCAGACTATACTGTCGGCTTCGGAATCACACCGAATCCTGCCAAAAAAGGCTCGCGGGCTTAGAGACTATGCCTCATCACCGCCGGTAGGGAATTACACCCTGCCCCGAAGATTGATCATTATTCAATTCGACATCATTATATATGATATATGAGCATTTGTACAGATAAAAATCCTGAGCAAATTCATCAGTTTTAAGAAATCGTAAAAAACCTAAAATTTATAATGACAAATGCGTAAAAATTGGTTATCTTTTGTTTAAAGGTGTCCATTCTTGATCAAGACACTAAAAAATGTTCGTGTTTTCTTTTTCGCTTTACTGCTTTAATTTGATTGACACAGTGAAAAGGAATATGGTAAATTATCAGATATTTATGACGTTTATTTTAGGAGGAAATCTTACGATGTTTCGAGTATTAGTCTCAGATAAGATGAGCAATGATGGTCTTTTACCACTATTAGAATCAGATTTTGTTGAAATTGTTCAAAAAAATGTAACAGAAGCAGAAGATGAATTACACACGTTTGATGCCTTACTTGTCAGAAGTGCCACAAAAGTGACAAAAGAACTTTATGAAAAAATGACTTCATTAAAAATTGTTGGCCGTGCCGGTGTGGGAGTCGACAACATTGACATTGATGAAGCGACAAAACACGGTGTGATTGTCATCAATGCACCAAATGGGAATACGATTTCAACGGCAGAGCATACGTTTGCGATGATCTCATCTCTCATGCGTCATATTCCTCAAGCCAATATTTCTGTGAAATCAAAAGAATGGAACAGAGGCGCATATGTCGGTGCTGAGCTTTACGGAAAATCTCTTGGGATTGTTGGCTTAGGCAGAATTGGAAGTGAAATCGCCCAGCGTGCAAGAGCATTTGGCATGACGGTCAACGTATTTGACCCTTTCCTCACAAAAGAACGTGCCGAAAAAATTGGTGTTAATGCAAAATCACTTGATGAAGTGCTTAAAGTATCAGATATTATTACGGTACATACACCTTTAACAAAAGAAACTAGAGGACTTCTCAATAAAGAAACAATCGCAAAAACGAAAAAAGGTGTTCGTCTAGTGAACTGTGCACGCGGCGGCATCATTGACGAACGAGACCTTCTTGAAGCACTTGAAAATGGTCATGTCGCAGGGGCTGCACTCGATGTATTTGAAGTAGAACCACCTACTGAGAATCCACTTGTGGATCATCCAAACGTCATTGCCACTCCGCATCTTGGTGCATCTACAAAAGAAGCACAATTAAATGTGGCGGCACAAGTCTCTGAAGAAGTTCTTCAATTTGCAAAAGGACTCCCGGTTATGTCATCTATTAATCTACCAGCGATGACAAAAGACGAGTTCAAAAAAATCCAGCCTTATCATCAATTTGCGGGAAAACTTGGACGTCTTGTTTCTCAATCGATGAGAGAACCTGTAAAAGAAGTCAGCATTTCATATGAAGGATCTATCGCAAAACTCGAAACATCATTTATTACAAAAAGTCTGCTTTCTGGCTTTTTGAAAGAGCGTGTCGATTCGACTGTAAATGAAGTCAATGCAGGTATGGTGGCAAAAGAACGTGGCATTAGCTTTAGCGAGAAAATTTCTTCAAGCGAATCTGGCTATGAGAACAGCATTTCCATTGAAGTCAAAGGTGACCTTTCCACCTTTACATTAAAAGCAACGTATATCCCGCATCTAGGTGAACGTGTCGTTTCTATTAATGGTTTCAATATTGACTTTTACCCAGATGGACACCTTGTCTATATTCAGCATACTGACGCACCTGGTGTGATCGGTCAAGTTGGAAAGATTTTAGGCGACCACGATGTGAACATTGCGACAATGCAAGTAGGCCGTAAAGAAAAAGGCGGCGAAGCCATCATGATGCTTTCTTTTGACAAGCACCTTGAAGATGAAATTGTCCAAACGTTAACTAAAGTGAGCGATATTCTTTCTGTACGTCTGATTGACCTATAAAAAAATGGTAAACCTCATGCAAAAGCATGAGGTTTATTTTGTTGAAACGATTAAACGTTCACCTGTCCGTATGAGATGCGTTGTCAGTGCATTGATTTTCTTCAATTGATCAACGGTCATTTGATGTGCTTTAGCAATGGACCAGAGCGTGTCCCCTCGTTGTATGACATATGTATGTTTCTCATATCCATCTACATGAAGGGCTGGCTCTTGGAAACGATCTCTTGCAATGATTGTGAGCGGATCTACTGCATCTTCTTTACTAACTGACCAATTACCCCTGTGCACCTCAAAATGCAAATGAGTGCCCCTAGAGGCGCCTGTGTTGCCTATGATGCCGATCGGCTGCCCTGTTTGTACATGGTCACCATTCTTTACAAAACGCGCATTTAAATGCGCATAGACGGTTTCATATCCATTTGGATGCCGAATAAATACAACTTCACCATATGTAGCAGATACATAGGAACGAGTAACCACACCTTCGCTAGCAGCAAAAATGGATTCTCCTTCTGGTGCAGCAATGTCTAACCCCTTATGCGAACCACCTCTTGTCCCAAACAAATCAGTGACTTCACCTTTGATTGGTTCCACCCACTCGGTTGTTTTCTCTGCATGGGCAAACGGTGATAAGGTCAAGAACAAGAAACAGCTAGCACATATGTAGCAATACCTTTTCATCAGTGACTTCCCTTCTTTGAAGTTCTTTTCATGACAGCTTAGTATACCTCAAGGAAGCCCTTTTCTATACATGAAAAAAGAACGCAATAAGTTGCGTCCTCAGATTGTTGACAAAGGGCTAAAATGAACTTGATTTTAGCCCTTTGTCTTCTTTTCAGCGTGATAGAAAACCTTTGCAGTCTAGGAAGGACGAGCACCGGAGCAGAGCGAATTTGACATTCGTGAGTACCGGAGCGCAGGACTGACAAAGAATGCGAGGGTTTGTCTACACGCTGAGAACGCAATAAGTTGCGTCCTTTAGCGTTCTTTGATAACAACTGGGTTTGGCAGTGCCGGTACCTCTAGCGGTTCTTTTAATTCATATGGGCCTACTTGATCTGTTCCTGCATTTTGTATCGTGACATCTGTAAAACCGAAATCTTTCGCTGTGAGCAGCAGTCCTTCAATAAGTAAAATATGATCAATTGAGTCCGTTAATTGTGCTGATGCTCCAAACGTGATGGTTGCATGTTTACCTTTTGATGTCACTTTTTTAATAGGCTCTTCTTTAATGAGTGGATCGAGTCCTGCATCATTCGCCCGCTTCATCGCCTCTACTGCATCTTTATAAGAAGGATAATCATCTTTTGAGGGCACCAAAAATGTCCCGCTCTTATTTTCTAAAACGTAGTAAGCATGCTTTGTTTGTTTATTAATTGAAATGGTACCAAGACGGCCATTCGTCCCTAATTGAAGGTGCGAGCCATTGACAGACTTGACCTGTACTTGTTTATATTGGCTCCATTTTAACGTTTCTTTGACCATGTCTTTAAAACGGTTGGCTTCTTTTAACGTATCAAGAGACAAATCATTTTTCAGCTGAAAAATCAGTGTATCTCCTTTTTCACTCACATCCACCATATCCATATAGGCTTGAAGAGGTTTTGTCATTTCAGGCAGCTCCAGTTTTTCGTATGTATCAAGAAGCGCCTGCACATCATCATGCTTATTTTCTTTTTGAATACTGATTGGGACAACTTGAGAAGTCGATTCATCTATGTATGAAATCGTCATATACTTTTCTTTGTCAGATGCATAAGCAACATGTGAAGGATCATTTGTGTTTTTTACCGCCTCTAATGTAGCATTCACCTGTCCTTTTTCAGCACTCGAGTCCATTTTCACTTTCTTTATATCTTGAGCAGCCGGCTGAAATAAATGAGGAGAAATCAAAAACGCCATAAATAAGACCACAACGGTTGCGACCGCTGGACCGATCCATCTGGCACTTTTCTTTTTCTTCCCGCTTGCCATCAGCATTTGCTGGTAAATCTGCTTAGATGAACGGTTGTCCTCCACCTTTGGAAGCTGACTGAGTAATACTTTAATTCGTTCTTCGCTCCAATTGGACCTGTTCGTTTTCATTCACTAGCTCCTCCTTCAAAAGCTCCATATGTTTTCGGAGCACTTTCAGGCCTCGGTGCTGCGTTGTTTTGACTTTGCTTTCCGAGAACTTTAGCGCCTTGGCCGTCTCCATGATTGAGTAGCCTTGGATAAACCTTAAAATGATGACGGCTCGTTGATCAATGGTGCAATGATCAAGTGCGGCATAAATTTCTTTGATATTTTCATCCTGTACAGCCAATTCATCTGGGAGCAGGTCTGGATCTTTTACATCCTGTTTATCCCAATCAAACGTGCCGAGCACCCGTTGTCTGATGGTTTGCTGTTTGCGAAACCAGTCAATTGCCACATGCCTTGCAATTGAAAACAGCCATGTTTTCTCGCTGCTTCTTCCTTCAAAAGTTTTATATGAGTGAAGTACCCGAATGTAAACCTCCTGCACGAGATCCTCTGCCTGATTTTTATCTTTTACCATATAAAATAAAAATTGGTACAAATCTTGATGGTACGAATCATATATTTTTTGAAAGGTTTCATGCATAGGAAACCCCTCCGTTCACTTATTTTTGTCGAGTGACTCTCACAAAACGTTACATTACAACTTTATGACAAATATATTACAAGATCGACAATTTGGAAAGGGCTTTTTGTTTAACTTCTCCTTAAAAATATGAAAATAGAAAAAACACTTCATTTTCTTTCGAAAAGAAGTGTTTCTCATGTAACAAGATTCTTCGTCAAGATTAGACGAGTTCCTGCTTTTTTTTCGGAATATAGAAAGTGAAGTGAGTACCTGTTCCAGCTTTACTATGTGCATGAATGGAGCCTTGATGCGCTTCTACGATGTTTTTCACAATCGCAAGGCCCAGCCCCGTACCGGAACGTCCTCTTGTTCTTGCTTTATCTGCTTTATAGAACCGTTCAAAAATAAACGGGAGATCCTCTTCAGGAATGCCGCTTCCCGAATCTTTCACATCCATCTTGAGCCCATTTTCCACCGATTGAACTGAGAAGTGAACTTCTCCGCCTTCTGGTGTATGACGAATGGCATTATCGATGAGATTTGTAAAAACCTGTTCTATTTTATCTGGATCAAATACAAAATACGGTTCTTCTACTTGAATTTCATACGTCAGGTTGATTTGTTTTTCTTTCGCAATTCCAAGGAATTTACGGTAAATTTTTTCAGTCAGCTCTTCTGTATCAGTTGATTCAAGATTCAGTGTAATATGACCAGCTTCCATACGTGCGAGATCGAGAAGATCATTCACAAGACGCCCCATTCGAAGTGATTCATCATAGATAATTTGGGCAATCTCTTTCTTTTCCTCTTCAGATCCGGCAATGTCATCGACAATCGCTTCACTATAGCCCTGGAGCATAGCAATAGGTGTGCGGAGTTCATGACTAACATTTGCAATGAAGTCTTTTCTTAGCTTATCCAGTCTTCTCTCTTCTGTCATATCGCGAAGTACCGCTACCGCTCCTCTGACATCTTGCTGATTATAAAGCGGAGACATGAGAAGAACCCAAGTACGCCCTTGCAGCGTGACTTCGATCATTTGCTCTTTTTCCGTACTGACGGCAGTATGAAACAATTCACGCGCTTCTGGCGGCAGTTCATCCCCATCTTTGATCTTCATATTTTGCTCGTAATACCAAGCCTGCAAGAATCTTTCTGCAGGAGGATTTGTCATGAGGATCGTTCCATCAATATTGATCGTGATGACACCGTCTGCCATACTGCTCAGAATGTTGGACAAATGTTCTTTTTCTTGATTTAAAGCGGTTATATGAAATTTAAGCTGCTTACCCATTTGATTAAAGGCGATCGCCAGTTCCCCAATTTCATCTTGCGTTAAAATAGGAATCTTTGTATCAAATTTCCCTTTCGCCAAATCTTGTGCTCCCTCTCTCATCTTTCTGAGAGGGTAGGTGACACGAGTGGATAAGAAGAAAGCGAAAATTGTCGTCAGCACAATCGCAATTCCGGCTGCGAGGAAGATATAACGCGTCGTATGTTTTGTTGTCTGCTCTACAGCGAGGAGGGATTGAGAAAGAAAGACCATCCCTTTCTTTCCGTTCGCCTCGTAAGGAACACCTACTACAATGCGCTCATCCTTCTGATTGCCTGTATCAGATTCAGCTCGTTTACTGATTTTTTTTCGTTGTGTCAGTGCTTTGTTCAAATCTTTGTCTGCTTCAATTTGTTCTTTTGTGATCGCAGGAAGCTTCCCGCCTTTTTCAGACGAATACCATTCTAGTCCATCCTCTTGAACAATCGCGATACTTGTCAATTTATCAGCTAGTTCTGATGTAATCGATCTTGCTAGTGATTGATCCTCATGGCTTTCTAAAATGACTGCTACTTTGTTGGCCATTTGTGTTAAATCAGACTTTGCTTCTTCCACATGGTAATTCTCAATGAACTCTAAAAGAAGCACAGTTAAAATCGATAAAACAATGAGCACGAGGAAAAGAATGGTTAACCATAGCTTTCCTACGACACTTTTCCACAGCTTCATTCAGCGCCGACCTCAAATTTGTACCCGACACCCCATACTGTCACGATTTTTTTCGCTGCTTCTGGTGACACTTTATTTAGTTTTTCGCGAAGCCTTTTGACGTGGGTATCCACTGTTCTCAGATCCCCAAAGAATTCATACTGCCACACTTCTTTGAGAAGCTTTTCCCTGTCATAGACCTTATCCGGCGTTTTTGCCAAGAAGTACAAAAGTTCGTATTCCTTCGGCGTGAGGCTGACTTCTTTTCCATCTGCTGTGACCCGGTGTGCATCATGATCAATGGATAGATGAGAAAACACGAGAACATCTTTTGTGGTTGTTCCAGTATTAAGGTATGACGTTTGAGACGATCTTCTTAACAGTGCTTTCACACGAAGAACCACTTCACGCGGGCTGAAAGGTTTGACGATATAATCATCCGTTCCTGCCTCAAAGCCTTGCACACGGTTAGCTTCCTCACCTTTTGCTGTCAGCATAATAATTGGTGTGGCTTTTTTATCTCGGATTTGATTACACACTTCAATCCCATCTGTCCCAGGCATCATTAAATCAAGCAAAATGAGGTCATAATCGGTTTGAAGTCCTTTTTGAATGGCTTCATCCCCATTTTCCGCTTCATCAATTTCATAATTTTCCCGTTCTAAATACATTTTTAAAAGGCGACGAATTCTTGCCTCATCATCGACGACTAATATTTTCGTTTGAGTTGTGTGTTCCATTAGACAATCCTCCTGCTTTCTCCGTTGTTACATACATTTTAACAAAAAGCCGAATCGAATCATAAAAGTTGGCCTTTTTCATGCGATTACGCGTAAGAATGAAGCCCCGCAATCACTAGGTTGACAAAGATGAGGTTAAACATAATGATCGCAAATCCGATCACAGCAAGCCAAGCGGACTTTTCACCATGCCAGCCTCGTGATAACCGAAGGTGGAGATAGGCGGCGTAAAATAAAAATGTAATTAAAGCCCATACTTCCTTCGGGTCCCATCCCCAGAATCTCGTCCATGCAATTTGTGCCCAGATCATCGCAAAAATAAGACCGCCTAACGCAAATACAGGGAATCCTATGGAAACAGCCCTGTATCCAATTTCATCGACTAAATCAAGATTCACCTGTCTTACGAGCGGCTGAAGCAGCGCACTTAGTCGTTTGCGAATGATCAATCTTAGCAGTCCATAAATGATCAGCCCAACGCCAAATGACCACAGCACTGTATTCACCTTTCTACCTGAAAAAACAGGCGGCAGATCAACCACAGGCTCTAAACGATCTTTTGTGATAAGCTCTCCTTTATGAGGTCCTACTAAGGCAGGCAGCTCATAGACCATGACGCTCTCTTCTTTATTTTTATCTACCCAATTAAATTTCGCTTCATACCCTGTCATTCTAAAGATGGACGTGACAGCGATAAATGCAAGGGTGACCACAATCATAAACATGACCAGCTCTAAGCCAAAGGTTTTCTTCCCCGGTTTTGTTTGATCGACATGCTTCAAAAGAAAAATCACACCTGCCACAAAACTGATCGCCAAAATGGCTTGACCAAGCGCTGCTGTCGTGACGTGAATATATAGCCAATTACTTTGAAGCGAAGGAATCAGCGGTGAAATATCCGATGGAAACATGCTTGCATAAGCAATGATTAATAAAGCGATTGGAAGTGTGAATAAACCTAGCACAGACACTTGATAGACAAAATATAAAATAATAAATGCGAGCACCAGCATCATGCCAAAGGCTGTGGTGAATTCAAACAGATTACTGACTGGTGCGTGACCAGACGCGATCCACCTTGAAATAAAATAGCCAAATTGACTCAAAAAACCAATGATGGTGAGCGTTATGCCGATAAGTGCCGCCTTATTTTTGCGCGGACCCTCTTCTTTCTTTTTTCCTTTAATGGCCCCTCCAAAAAAAGGAACTGCCGCTAAATAAAATAGAAAAGCTGCAAATAACAGGTTTTCACTGACTGCCGCCATCTAACCCTTCCCCCTTGCTTTTGCTGATACTTGTTGTATCAGGCAGTTCTTTTTGATCCACTGGCTGTTTGATGCCACTGCCGTGCAGCAACACCTTAAGATCAGACTTTAAGCCGAACCAGTTTTTGTTTGTATGTCCTGCCACAAATACTTTTCCATCCTTTGCCGACAGCCAAATTCTTCTATGCTGCCAGTACATCCCTTGTACGACACCAATCATAAAGATGATTCCGCCAACAATAAGTACCCCGAGTGTTAAGTCTTTTCGAACCGTTAAACCTGTCACGTTTTTTGTTTCAACCCGGTCAAATTTCATTTTATAAAGATTGTTATCAGAACCCTCTACTGTCTCTTGAATTGCGACAAAACTTTTTTCACCTTTTGGTTTTTCAGGAGAGATCATTTCAAATACGAACGCAGGATTATTCGGATTCCTCGTTTTCGTACTAGGTGTGCCATCTTCGTCAAAATAAAAATCAGGCAAATAACTCATCACCTTGACTTTGTAACCGCTACCAAGATCATATTCTGACTTAGGCTCCAACAGATTAATCTTCACTGTTCCGAAAGATTTCTCAGTATCTTTTCGAATCAGCTGAAAGACCATTTGATCGAGTTCATTTTGTTTAAAATCCACTTGATATAATGAGAAATTGTCAAACTTAAGCGGTTCATTCACTTTAATATCGTGTTCTGTTACCTGCTTCAGCTTGGGCTTTTCACCAAAAACAACTTCCCCTTCACGTTTGTATAAAACGGCATCGGTTTTATAACTTTTGACGACTTGACCATCGCCAGCCTTTTCAATAGCATTTTCAAAGACTTCTTTTTCTTTTTCAGATTCATAGCGATCAATTGAAAACGCGTTATTCTTTAAGAAGTATTGGCCTCCCGTCCCTGGGATTGGTGCCGTTTCGCCTTCTCTTACCCATAATGTTTCATCCACGTACATTCCTGGGACAAACCGGAGCATGGATCCAATGAGAAATATAATTAATCCAATATGATTGACGTAAGGTCCCCAGCGGGAAAAGCGGCCTTTTTCAGCTAAAATATGTCCATCTTCTTCTCGAACGCGGTAACGCTTTTGTTTCATTTTACTAACGATGCCTTCATATGTATGTTGATCTAATGTTTGGTTTGTTTCGCTGAAAAGACGCTGCCTTCTCATAAAGCCTTCTTTTTTGACAACCCCTTGATTTTTGAGTGCACGATAAAGTGGAATCACTCGATCAAGGCTGCAAATCACAAGGGAAATTCCGATAGATGCGATAAGGGCTAAAAACCACCAAGAATTATAAAGATCATGGAATCCAAGGATGTAATATAACTTGCCAAACGACCCATATTGTTCCTCATAATAAGTGGAAGCTGATGCACCTGGCGGAATAAACCGCTCCTGCGGAAAAATAGTTCCTAGCGAAGAAGCTAACAGTGTGATGACAATGAGCCACACACCCACTTTTACGGAAGAAAAAAAGTTCCATACTTTATCAACAATCGTTTTGTTGTATGTTTGCGAGCGTCTTGCACTTCCGTCATATCTCATATCAAGCAGCTTTGATGAATTTTTCTCTTTTGCTGCAATGGGATTCCCGCATGATTCACATAGAACAGTACCGATTGGATTAATATGTCCACACTCGCACTTTACCTCTTTCATTCTATGACCCCTTTGGTTTAATCAAATTCATATATTCATAGATTTGACGTTCTGTCATCGTTCCCTTTATGACTTTGATTACCTTGCCTTCAGGATTAACTAAAAGTGTAGTTGGCAGCTGCCCAATATCATATGCCTCTGTCACTTGACGGTCTTTGTCCATGGCAACAGGAAAATTCACGCCATAAGCATTCATAAAATTCTTCACAGCAATATTGGATTCTGCCACATTTACGGCAACAATTTCGACACCGCGATCCTTGAACACTTCATACTGATTTGCCATATAAGGGAATTCCTGCTTACATGGACCGCACCATGTACCCCAAAAATTGAGAAAGACACCTTTGCCTTTTAAGTCCTTTAATTCAATCCGTTCCCCATCTACCGATTGAAGGACAAAGTTCGGCGCAATAGATCCTTCTTTGATTTGATCCTGTTTGGCAAATACTGAGTTATACATCGTATAACACAGTGCAGCAAGCATCACGAGGAGAATGCCCGTCCGTATGAAAAATCGTCTTTTCTTCATCTGAAGTACCCCTTCCCCATAGACATTCAGGTAAATTATAGCATTCTCCTTCTTTTGATGCTTCTTCATTTTTTGAAGTTTATGTGAAAATTAAAAAGCGCTTTTCCCATGATCCGCAATCGCTCTTAGGCGTTTTACTTCATGCGGCGTCAATTCTCTGCGATCTCCTGGTCTCATGCCTTCAATATGAAGGAAAGCATATTGCTCTCTTTTGAGTTTTAAAACGTCGTGGCCGATTGCTTCAAACATGCGGCGAACCTGTCTATTTCTGCCTTCATGAATGGTTAATTGCACAATACATGTTTGCTTTCGTTTATCAATCGAGAGCATCTTGGCACGGGCAGGTGCTGTTTTTTTATGGTCTAACATGATTCCTTTTTCTAGCTTTCTAAGCAATTCTTTTGAAGGGATGCCTTTTAGTTTCGCTGCATACGTTTTATCAATTTCATATTTCGGATGCATGAGCTTATGGGCAAATTCGCCATCATTTGTAATCAAAATTAAACCGCTCGTATCATAATCCAACCGGCCGATTGGATACAGACGCTGCGGAACATCATCAAAGAAGTCTGTCACGACTTTGCGTCCTTTATCATCCTCGGCAGCTGAAATGACGCCGCGCGGTTTATAAAGCATAAAGTAAACCGGTTCTTCTCTTTCAAGCTTTAAGCCATTGACTTCAATTTTATCTGAAGAGCCCACCTTTACTCCGAGCTCTGTCACTGTTTCACCATTAACGGTAACTCGTCCTTCTTTAATTAATTCTTCAGCCTTTCGTCTAGAAGCGACGCCGGCATGGGCAATTACTTTCTGTAAACGTTCCATTTGTCTTTCACCTCATGTACTATCTTACTTGCTTGGCTTGAAACAAACAAGCATTCGTGGAAAAATAAGCGTTTCATCTGTCTAATTTCAACAAAAAAGCTGTTTTCCATCCACGAAATAAAAAAAGCACCTGATTAGGCGCCGCTAAATAACAAACTGACGATAATAATCGATGCAATGATCCCAATCAGGTCTGCAAGCAGCCCCACTTTCAGTGCATCTCCCATTTTTTTAATACCAACTGCTCCAAAATAGACGGTTAAAATATAAAGGGTCGTATCTGTTGACCCTTGCATAACGGCGGCAAGCTTGCCGATAAAAGAATCTGGACCATAAGTCGCAATTAAGTCTGATGTCATACCAAGCGCCGCTGTTCCTGATATAGGACGAATAAGCGCAAGCGGCACCACTTCTGTAGGAACACCAATCGCTGTAAACACAGGTTTCAATAATTCCATGACAAAATCAAGGGCACCTGATGCTCGGAAAATCGTAATAGCGACAAGCATACCGACTAAATACGGAATGATTGAAAAGGCAATTTGAATGCCTTCTTTCCCACCTTCTACAAATGTTTCGTACGTCGGTACTTTTTTAATCGTCCCTGCAATCAATATTCCTGCGATGATCAGTGGAATCAAAGCAAGTGACAGCCAGTTAATAAATGCCACAAGATCACCCCCGCCTGCTTCTGCGATAGTGGAAATAGCGATCAATCATAATCGCACCGATACCTGAAATAAGTGTCGCCAAAATGGTTGGGCCTACAATATCTGTTGGCTGATCTGCGCCATAGGTCATACGAATGGCAATGACAGTCGTTGGCACAAGTGTGATAGAAGATGTATTGACTGCTAAAAAAGTAATCATAGACCGGCTCGCCTCATTTTTCCCGCCATTTAATGCTTTCATCTGCTCCATCGCCTTAATCCCAAGTGGAGTGGCAGCATTGCCAAGGCCAAAGAAATTTGCCATGAGATTGGACAGAATATACCCCATCGCTGGATGATTCGCAGGAATCTCAGGAAATAGTTTTGAGATAAAGGGCCGGCATAATTTACTAAAGAAATGTAACAACCCCGCTTCTTCTGCGATCTTCATCAATCCTAGCCAGAATACAAGAACACTAATCAGCCCTATTGAAATGGTGACCGCTTCTTTTGATCCTTTAAAGACCGCTTCATTCACTTCATGCATCGTTCCGTTAAACATTGCATAGACAAGACCGATGACCGTAAGGAATACCCAAATCAGATTGACCATGAAGATCCGCCTATCGATGTCTGAAAGACAGACTTAAACATTTCTTGAAAGCTTTTTTGAGGCATTCGGTTGCGTTTGTTTTCATAAAAAATCGGGACTTGCTCAATCACCTGACCATCCAGTAAGAAGGTCATTTTCCCTACTACATCTGGGATCGCTTCTTTGTTTTTCTCCCATTTCTTTTCAGGCGTCAGCATTTCCGTTTCGATTTCCACTAGTTTTTTCTCATCCTCATTTAGTAAATAGTCCACATCCCGCTTAATAAACGCTTTTTTTTCGTAAAAAGTCCCTTTTAACGAAGCGAGCCTGCCTTTTTCAGCAAGCACATACGTTTTATAGTGATCAAATGCATACTCAAACATTGAGATATGATCCTTCCAATCATCCGGTGCATTAATCGTCACAGCAATGAGCGCAGCATCTCCTTTTGCAGCTGTGGAGACAAGTGTGCGTTTTGCAAGTTTTGTATATCCTGTCTTCCCTCCAGTCGAATATTGATACAAACCCGTGAGCAGCTTGTTTTTATTTTTCCAATAACCCTCGATTGTTTTTGCTTTATAAAAGGTGGTACCGGCAATTTTTTGATATTGCTGATGCTTCATGGCGTACTTCGTTAAGATCGCCATATCATAAGCTGATGAATAATGGTTTTTATGATCATCGAGTCCATGCGGATTTTGAAAATTCGTATTCTCCATGCCTAGTTCAGAGGCCTTTTGGTTCATCATAAAAATAAACCCTTCTAAGCTGCCGCCAACATGTTCTGCAATGGCAACAGCTGCATCATTTCCAGAGCGCAGCATGAGCCCGTATGTCAAGTCTTCTAAACTTACCTTCTGTCCTTCCTTTAAATAAATCGAAGAACCTTCCGCTTGAATCGCACGTTTTGACACTTTGACCATGTCGTTCATTTTTCCTGATTCAATGGCTAATACAGCCGTCATAATTTTTGTGATACTGGCGATTCTTCTTTTTTCGTGCTCGTCCTTTCCAAATAGGACTCTGCCTGACTGTCCATCTATTAAAATGGCGCTTCTCGCACTCACCGATAATGAGACGTCTGCTTGAGCGTGTGAGGAAAAAGGCAGTAAGAGTGTTAATAGAAGAAGGACTGCTGTTCCAATTTTTAAATAGGGCATGTTCATTCACGTCCTTGTCCGTTTTGTACAAGTGTATGCGCGGCTGAAAAAGTTATGATGCCTCGTCCATAAAAAAAAGCAACTCTCATGTGAGAGTTGCCCAGACCGTAGACAAACCCCACCTTTACTTCAAGTAAAAGTGGGGTTTTCACATTTTTTATAAAAACTTTATGTATTTTACGCTGGACATGGCTCTTTCCATGTCCAGTTTGCTAGCTTTTTAAGATTCATGGCAGCGAAAGTAAGCATCGCCTGCATTGAAACTTTTTTGAGTCCTCGAAGTTTCGTCCAACGCATACCATGCTTTTCTTTTGCATCCGCAAAAACGCGTTCTATTGTTTCTTTCCGTTTTGCATAGATGTCTTTATTCATTTGTGTCAGCCTCAGATGGTCTGCTTCATCTAGATAGTCCTGCCAAATATGCCGATGAATTTGTTTGGTGTGATTTTGACTTTGTGTACAGTTATCTAAAAACGAGCAGGACTTACATACCTCTGAATCAGATGCATATTGCTTATAGCCTTCTCTAGTCGTTGTACGATAAGAGAGAATTTGCCCGTTGGGGCAAATGTAACAATCAAAATATGCATCATACTCGTATTCATTCTTTTTCAAATAACCAGCTTTTGTTCTTGGACGAGTGTAAGGCATGACAGGCCTTATCTCTTGATCCATTAAAAACTTAGCGATGTAAGGTGTTTTATATCCTGCATCTACTGCGACTACAAGTGGTTTTCTGACTTTTTCTGTAACCTTTAATACGAGTGAATCCAACATACGACTATCATGAACATTTCCACCTGTGACCAGTGATCCTAAAATAAATCCTTTAGAATCACAAGCCGTATGAAATGAATAGGCAAATGATTTTTCTCGCTCATCCTTCACATAGTAGCCACTCTCTGGATCAGTCGTACTTACCTTGATTTCTTTTGTCTCTTCTTTATTCTGTAGGGGTAAAGGCTTTTTTCCATGTTCTTCACGGTCAATATTGATCTCCTCATGAAGCTGATTTTGATAACTTCTCGTCTCTACTCGAACAATTTTCTTTTCAAGTTTTTTCTTATTGGCATTCGCTTTTACATGAGTGGAGTCAATGAAGGCAATAGAAGGGTCAACGAGTCCTTTTTTCATCGCTTCTCTTAAGATTCGGTAAAAAATTTGTTCGAATAAATCTGTATCATGGAAGCGTCTCACGTAGTTTTTACCGAAGGTAGAAAAGTGCGGGATTTTCTCGGAAAATCCATATCCAATAAACCAACGATAAGCCACGTTGGTTTCAATTTCTTTAATAGTTTGCCGCATAGAGCGAATGCCAAATAGATATTGAATTAAGACCATCTTAATGAGAACAACGGGATCAACACTTGGTCTACCATTGTCAGAACTATAATGATCTTTGACAAGATCATAAATGAAGGCAAAATCGATCGCTTGATCAATTTTTCGTACAAGATGATCTTCAGGCACTAATTCATCTAAGGCCACTACTTCTAATTGATTTCTTCTTTCTTCTTCACGTTTCGATAACATGTTCATCCCCCACAGAATTGTGTTATTACCCTTATTATACAAAAAAGCTTGTAGACTTTGTCTACAAGCTGAGCAACTCTCATGTGAGAGTTGCCTTGTCTTCTTTATACCATTTTCATTTGCTGATGAGATGTTGTATATTCCAGCTCTTCTCTCATCGTTAAAAACTCTTTTTCTAATGAAGAAAACAAACGTTTGACTTCAGCCGATACTTCATGATGGAAAACAATGCAGCTTTTTCCTGTGTAGGCTGAACGGCTATCTTCATACCATGTATCCTTTTTTGGTGTAAAAAATTCTTCAATACATTGATGATAAATACGATGAAGCGTCTGCTGTGCGGCTTGCTGCGGGAATGTCTGCTGCTGCCCGATTTTCCTGCAAACCGCCGCGGCATCCTCGCTATAAACTGCAAGCTTCCGCAATGTACTTAATATGTCACAATAATAGGCTTCCGCTTCCGGGTTTAATCGTTTCAAGCTTGATAAGGTAGCTTCGTTCAGAAAACCATTCACTTCAACTGCAACCTTTGATAAAAAAACGCCTGCTTGATCAACTTGAGCCTTTACATTCATATGTGCCATTTGTTTCGTGTTTACCTTCCCCTCATGGCTTTGTCACCATTTTATCTTTCAAACAAAGGTTTTAGACCTAAAATCTTTGTTATATTTTATCATACATTTTTCCTTATTTTGAACTATTTTATCTCTTCAAATGTTTGATTGAAGTTTTCAAAAAAGAGATCAGCCTCTTCTTGCACCCCATCTGCTTCCACATTCTCTGGAAGTGGCGGTAATTCATCTAAGGCTTTTAAACCAAATTGCTCTAAAAAGGTAGGTGTTGTCCCATAAAGGATCGCTCGTCCCGGTCCATCGGCACGTCCTACTTCACAGAGCAGTGCTTTGGCCACTAAACTATGCAGTACTCGTTCTGATTTAACGCCTCTGATCTCCTCGACTTCGCTGCGTGTAATCGGTTGTTTATACGAGACAATGGCGAGCACTTCTAGCGCTGCCTGTGACAAACCTTTCGATGGTGTCTCTACTAATTTTTTTAAATATACGCTGTATTCTTTTTTCGTCAGCAGCATGTATGAATCTGCATATTCAATGAGCTCAATTCCTCGTTCTTGTTTTTGATATTCTTCTTTTACGGCAGACATAATATCAAGCAACGCTGCCTCATCAACTTCAAGAACAGACATGAGCTGTTTTCTTGTTAAGCCTTCGTCACCTGCTGCATATAGCAGCGCTTCTAAGATGGCTTTCCAATTCACGATATCAAGCGTCATGAATCGTTTCACTCCCTATGATATAAATATCTTCAAAGTTTCCTTCCTGCTCCAGCATGATTTGATGGCTTTTCATCAATTCGAGAACAGCAAGAAATGTCACGACAAGGTGTTCCTTTTGATCATGTTGAAACAAAGTCATGAAATTGGTCCGCTTTTTTGTTTTTCTTAAATGGTTCATAATCTCATTCATTTTGTCTTCAATCGGGATTTCTTGTCTTGTAATCTTTGATGGTGCTGGTTTTGTTATTTTTTTGCGGTTCAATACCTTTTGGAACGCACCTAACATATCATACACCGTGACGTGTAAGTTTGTGTCCTTCGCTTCTGCTTCTTTTGCAAATTCACTTAAATCACTTGGTGGTTTTGTGAAGGCGTTTTGCCGCTCTTCTTCACGTTCCTTCAGTTCTTGCGCTGCATTTTTATACTTGCGGTATTCAATTAACTTGCCAATCAGCTCATCACGAGGGTCCTCTTCTTCTTCCATCAGGTCTTCATCAAACAGCTCTTCCTCTTGTTTTGGGAGAAGCATTCTGCTTTTAATGCTGAGGAGAGTTGCAGCCATCACCAAATACTCACTTGCAACATCCAGTTCAAGCTCCCTCATCGTGTGGACATATAATAAATACTGCTCCGTAATTTTAGCGACGGGAATATCATAAATATCAATTTCCAAACGGTTAATTAAATGTAAAAGCAAGTCCAAAGGACCCTCAAACGAATCTATTTTCACCTGATATTCCAGCATTCTTTTTCTCACCATTTCTACTGTCTTCTAAGTACCGTTTTCATCGGCTAACCTTTAGTATAAGACACGATAAAGCTCTCGTCCAATATAATTTCGACCATGAGGCAGCAGGCAAAAAAAGAAAAACAGTGGATTCGCCCATACCAATGAGGGCATTTATACATAGAATACCATTGTAATCAGAACTGATGAAAAAGGAGGCCGTAACATTATGGGAGATGGTTATTACTTCGGCGGAGGATTTGCGCTTATTGTTGTGCTGTTCATCTTGCTGATCATCGTTGGCGCGGCTTGGGTTTATTAAAGAAACAGAGCGTCCTTTCATAAAGGGGCGCTCTTTCTTCTTTTCTTTTCGGTATGTTAGACTGATAGTGGAAAAGGAGATGACCGCTGTGTATCCTAAAGCGTACGTGGCTTTTTTACATGAATTTCATACGACAAGAGATTATTTTGAGTGTCATGAAATTCTTGAAGAATTTTGGAAAGAAGATCCTCCTCATCAGCGCAAAAAGTACTGGGTGGGTCTCATTCAGCTTGCTGTTGCTTTGTATCATCAAAGACGAGGAAATGGAAAAGGAGCAAAACGGCTGATTTCAAACAGCCTTCATATATTAGATTCGGACAGGAACATACTAACAGAATTAGGTCTTGATGAAGAGGCATTTCTTTTGCTGCTGAGAACACTGAAAAAGAAAATCGATGAAGACATGCCCTACGAAAGTGTGATGCTGCCAATCCGAGATGAAACGCTTCTTTCTTTATGCCAAGAGATGGCCGAAAAAGAAGGCTTAACCTTCGGACAGGAGAGCAACTTATCCCATACATTCTTAATTGAAAAGCATAGACTGCGTGATCGGACGGACGTATTGCTTGAACGTGAAAAGCAGATGGAACGTAAAAAAAGCAGAGGCATATAACCTCTGCTTCAGCGTGTAGACAAACCCTCGCATTCGGTGTCAGTCCTGCGTGCCGGTGCTCACGAATATCGAATTCGCTCCGCTCCAGTACTCGTCCTTCCTAGGGCTGCAAAGGTTTTCTATCACGCTGAAAAGAAGACAAATGGCTAAAATCAAGTTCATTTTAGCCATTTGTCAACAATCTAAAGCAGAGGCATATAACCTCTGCTTTTACATGTGTGATATTTAGTTTGTTTCACTGTGACACTTATGAAAGAAGCCTTGCGTTAATTCATTTGGAATGAGTGTTTTCGTTTTGAATACTTCTTCCACGGCTAATACCATTTCCTTGCCGATGCCTTGGTCACGATGGGACGGATTGACACTAATATGTTCGATTTGTACTTGGTCGTCTGTTTTCAGCACACCAATCGCACCGACGATATCCTCACCATCTTTCCAAAGGAACAGCTGCCGATCTTCATCCATTTCATACGACTTTATCGTCTGCTGAAGCTGTTTGACGTCTTTCTCACCCGGCATAAAGGACAGGAGTCCCATGGCAATTTTTTCAAAAGACCTCTTGTAACGAATTAACATATATACCCCTCAATATTAAAATTATCCTATTTTCCAGCAAATGTCTTATGAATCACTTGCTCATCACACATTATAAACACTTTTAGGTTGTTTTTAAACTCTTTTTCATCAAATTAACGAAACGTTCGATTTAGGTTGGCCATTTCAATAGCAGCTGCAGCCGATTCACTGCCTTTATTTCCAGCCTTTGTACCGGCTCTTTCAATGGCTTGTTCAATAGATTCTGTTGTCAGTACACCAAAGATAATCGGCACCCCTGTTGAGATGGCACTTTGTGCGATTCCTTTAGCCGCTTCATTACAAACATAATCGTAATGGGATGTTGCCCCGCGAATCACGGTTCCAAGTGTAATGACTGCATCATATTTTTTTGTTTCTGCTAGTTTTTTTGCCATATACGGAATTTCAAAAGCCCCTGGCACCCACACGACATCAATATCGTCACCGTTTGCTCCGTGTCTGAGCAATGTATCTTCTGCTCCATCTAGCAATTTACTTGTAATAAAATCATTAAATCTAGCGACGACGATTCCAAACTTTAATCCTTCTGCTACTACATTCCCTTGTATTGTATTCATATGTTCATCATCCTTTTTTGTGATTTTTATTTTGTTTTCATTGTCGTTGTTTGCTTGTTTATATATGCCTGCAATGCTTCAATCGTCAGCATCTTTAAATCGTGTTCTTTTTGAATTTTTTGCAGTTCGGGTACGCGGGCCATGGTTCCATCTGCATTCATAATTTCACATATGACACCCGCTGGCACTGAACCCGCAAGTTTAGCAAGATCAACAGCCGCTTCTGTATGACCTGGTCTTTCTACTACGCCTCCCTCTTTCGCAATAAGAGGGAAAACATGACCTGGGCGGGCAAAATCTTCTGGTTTTGACTCTTTATTTAACATGGCCAAAATGGTCGTTGAGCGCTCAAAAGCACTTATACCAGTTGTCGTTGACGTATGGTCGATGCTCACTGTAAATGCTGTATGATGTGCATCCGTATTTCGCTCGACCATGGGATGCAGATCCAAGTGTTTCGCAATCGAGGCATGAACTGGTGTGCAAATAAGACCTCTTCCATGTAAAGCCATGAAGTTAATGACTTCCGGCGTTGCATGCTCAGCAAGTGCCACAAAGTCTCCTTCATTTTCTCTGTCTTCATCATCTACTACGATAATGATTTCTCCTCGTTTCAGGGCATTTACTGCCTCATCAACTGAATGATACATACAATCGCCTCCTAGAATCCGTGCTCTTTTAAAAATGATGGGGTTAATCGTGATGGCTGCTTTTCATTTTGCTCTTTTGTTAAAAAGCGATAAATGTATTTACCGATCATGTCACATTCAATATTTACTACATCCCCCATAGATTTAGTCGGGAAAATAGTTCCTTCAAGCGTATGTGGAATGATAGAAACTGTCACATGAGCATCTCGCAAATCGAAAATAGTCAAGCTGACGCCGTCTATTGCGATCGATCCCTTTTTTGTGAGCATATCTGTGAGGGTCTTGTCCATTTTCAAATCATAGTAAATGGCATTACTCTTCTTTTCTACACGGGTAATCACAGCCGTTCCATCGACATGGCCTGAAACAAAATGACCGCCGAATCGTCCATTTGATGACATCGCTCGCTCTAAATTCACTTGGCTACCTGGCGCAAGCTGATCAAGTGATGTCGCTTTGACCGTCTCAGGCATCACATCTGCCGCAAACTGTTCTTTTGTGAAGCTTGTGACAGTGAGACAAACGCCATTGATGGCGATACTATCGCCTAGGTGAACATCTTCTAGTACACGACTGCACTTGATGATGATTTCCATGGCATCTGCGGATCTTTTGCTCAATGACTTGACTGTACCCACTTCTTCAATAATCCCCGTAAACATGTGATCCTCCCTTTCTCTTTCTTTTGTATTTCTCACTTTATGAAAAAGCGATGTTTGGGACATGTGATCGATTGAACACCTTCGTCGCTTTTTATGGTCCATACAAGATGAGGGATCACCTAATAAACACTGCATGTGATGACTATATTGACATACAGAAAGCCCCGGAAAAATTCCGGGGCTGTGGTTTTTTTGCATTAGAAATAAAACTATGATCAACACATATTTTTTGTTCATACATAGCTCTCGTTATCCTTCTCCCATCCAGACTTTCACTGTCGGCTTCAGCTTCTCACTGAATCAACCGTTAATAAATTAACGGGTCACGGGCTGTAAAGCATTTGCTTTATTACCGTCGGTCGGGATTTTCACCCTGCCCCGAAGGATACAATCGATATTTAGCTGTCCTTAGGGGCTATTATAGCGATCCTTGTGGTCAAATGCAACAATCAAGATTTATTCATCTGTTCATAAAAAGAGCCTCCCTATAGGAAAGGAGACTTGTTAATTGACGACTTTTACTACTTTTATAAGACCGTCTATTCTTTTTTCATTACTAAAGTATGCTTTAATACGATCGCCTTTTTTCAGATCGGCCACATCATCTTCAAATTTCTTTCCGTTAAAAATGATTTTCGTGCCATTTTTGGCTTGACCGTAATACTCATCACCATCAATTTTTGTAATGGTATATTCATAGATTGTGTAATCTTTATCATTATTCGTTAAACTTTCGCCAATGGCTGTTGGCACATCTTCAATTTTCATGCCATTCATGTATAAATAACCTGCGCCTAAACAAAGCAGTAAAACAAATAAGATTGCGATTTTTAATTTGATTTTCCCCATATTTAGAACCTCCATCATCTGCACTTCGCCTATTTGTATGTTCTATTCCTTCTTTTGATGAAATAAAACCAAAAAAGCTGATTTTCATTAATGGTTACTTATATAACGATTCAAATGGACTTTTGGTTCCACCTTTTCATCATTACATATGATACGAATATGCGTTCTTTATTAAGGGGGTCTTTTTTCCTCTTTATCTGTTAGCAGGTTGAATAAGATAGACGAGCTTTTTGATTATATTCTTTTCTCTAATGCGAATAGATCTTCCTCTAACAATTGAGATCTTTGAACAGCGATATTTCGGCTGTCACGAACCCCTTGATTATAATAGTAGCTTCCAAGATGTTTTGTGATAAATTCTAATATATTGATGGCTGCTAATTCACCAATCTCCTCTTCTCGTTCTTCGGCAAAGTAACGCTGAATGGCAATCATCATCTGGTTTTTTTCTTCTTTTGTTAATGGTTTCAAAGTATCTCCTGCTTTCTTTCAGCATGATCACACGCTTTTTAGATGTGCACTTTCACTTATTTTTAGAGCTACATATGGTGACACTCACGAATACGAATGTTTGTTCTCTTATCATATCACAAAAACGTGTCCATCACACCCTAAAAGAAAAAGCGTGTTTTAATCAATTGATCAAAATACGCTTTCTTTATATAGACTATTTATTTCAATATGGATAGTATCGTCGCTACAGAATGATCTACAAATGAACGCTCAGGGCGAGATTTCATGAGAACTGTAAGTCCAATAAAAGAAACAACCAGTGCCTGTGCTAAGGCTTTGGCATTCAGACTGCTTTCGAGCTCACCCGAGCGAATACCTTGTACAATTTTTTCTTCAAAAATGACCGAAAGATACATCTGATGCTCTCTTGTGAGAATTTCAAATTTCTCTTCGTGGGGGGCAAGCTCGACTATTGTATTGATGCAGAAGCACCCTTTACTCGGCCCATGTCCATATTCCTCTTCTACTAATTCAGCAAATAATGTATGAAATGCTTCCTTTACAGATAGATTGTTTTGAAGTTTTGTTCGAATGTGGGCAGCATGCTGAGTTGTATATTTGCGTAATGCCGCTTCAAACAATTCCTCTTTATCACCGAACGCTGAGTATAAGCTTGGCCGCTGTATTCCCATTTTTGCAGTTAAGTCGCTTAATGTAGTCGCTCTGTACCCCTTCTCCCAAAAAAGCAACAAGGCCTCATCTAACGCTTTTTCCTCATCAAATTCCCGTTGTCGAACCATTATCAACCCTCATTTCTATCATAAAAATCTCTTCACTAAATCAATCATCTATTTCTTATAACGTTTTTTACTCATCGGTATATTATCATTTTATTTTATTGACATATCATTGTCAAATTGACTAGATCTTCACTACATCGTCTTGACTTTAAAACGTTTCTTTGGTTATCCTTAACAGGAATCATTTTATACCAATTAGTATATTATACTTTTCAGTACAAAAGGAGCTGATGACATGCATGAAAAAAGAAAAAATGAATGCCGTTGAACATTCTGATCTAGAAACGACTCATTTACAAATAAACACCCGATCAACGATGACTCGCAATATGGCTCTACTGTTTTCGACAGCCTCAGGGATGGCAGTAGCAAACATATATTTTGCACAGCCATTATTAGACTCCCTCGCATCCGAGTTTGGTATCAGCTATTCATCCATTGGTATGGTCATTACGATTACTCAGCTTTGTTATGGGCTAGGACTGCTACTGATCGTACCACTTGGTGATCTGTTCAACCAACGGCGACTCATCGTAGCTCAAATGCTAGTATCCGTGTTATCTCTCATTCTAGTCGGTATCGCCCCTACCTCCACCGTCCTGTTCATAGGACTAGCTGCGGTGGGACTGCTTGCTGTAGTCACTCAGGTACTCGTAGCATTCGCAGCGACATGGGCCGCTCCTGAAGAACGTGGCCGCATAGTGGGCTTGGTTCAAAGTGGAATTGTGATTGGTATTCTTCTCGCACGAACGTTTGCTGGTGTACTAACCGATCTCGCCGGCTGGAGATCAGTCTATCTCGTTTCCGGCGTGATGATGCTGATCATCACTGGCGTGTTGTACCGGTATCTTCCGCGTGCTGACAACAAGAGAGTCTCCCTATCCTATGTGAACTTGCTCGCTTCAATGTTTATATTGTTCAGACAAGAACGGATTCTACGTATTCGTGGCGTACTGGGTTTTCTGATCTTTGTTGTGTTTGGCACGCTGTGGACTTCACTTGTGCTGCCTCTCAGCACTACGCCATACAATCTGTCACATACGGCGATTGGTGCATTTGGCCTTGCTGGAGTTGCAGGAGCATTAGGTGCCGCTCGAGCTGGAAGCCTTGCTGATCGAGGCTTAGGACAGTTAACAACGTGCATCGCCCTTGTCCTATTACTCTTTTCATGGTGTTTTATTTTTTTCACTGAATATTCCCTCATTTTATTAATCGTTGGTATCGTCATTCTTGACCTATCTGTGCAGGCCGTTCATGTGACCAATCAAAGTATGATTTTCACAGTCCGGCCTGAGGCGAGAAGCCGGCTGACTGCTACTTATATGATTTTTTATTCCCTCGGCAGTGCGCTCGGTTCTATTGTATCAACTAACATATACGCAAACGCTGGCTGGAATGGGGTATGTCTATTTGGAGCCTCTATCAGCGCCTTAGCCCTTTTATATTGGATGATCACCTACCGCTTCACGGCACAGATCACAGGAACATCAGATTTAAAATAAAAAACACCGCAATTATGCGGTGTTAATGGATTAAGCATCGACAACTTCGACTTTTTCCATCCCTTGACCTTGTTCCATGTCAAGAACAGCCTCGATACCAGATGTTACTTTACCAAAAACAGTGTGAACACCGTTTAAGTGCGGCTGTGGGTCATGTACGATAAAGAATTGGCTGCCGCCAGTGTCTTTACCAGCGTGTGCCATTGATAATGAACCTCTCTCGTGCTGATGAGGGTTTCCTTCTGTTTCACATTTAATTGTGTAACCAGGTCCTCCAGTTCCATTACCGTTTGGATCGCCGCCTTGGCTTACGAACCCAGGGATCACGCGGTGGAATTTCAATCCATCGTAGAAGCCTTCATTCGCTAATTTTTCAAAGTTTGCTACTGTACCTGGAGCAGCCTCTGGGTAAAGTTCAAACTCAATTTTCTTTCCATTCGTTAATTGTATGTATCCTTTTTTCGCCATTTTTCACATTCTCCTTTCAGGTTAAACAACGCTCATTATAGCACATTTTTGGTCATGTTAAACATCCCCTGCTTACCTAATGTGATTTACCTCTTTTGCCAACATTGATAAAATAAAAGAGCTTGATCCTTTTCTCCTAAGGAAATGATCACAGACTGAGCAAAACACTTCATCATATTGGAGGTTTCAAACATCTTTAAAAGATAATTGAAACGTCAGACTGATTTGTTACGTCTATATGATGGAGTACGATTCAAATCATGTACTCAAAAGATGAGTTTCTCACCATCGAGAAACGCTTTCGACTTGAAGGAGGTCAACATGTTTAAAAAAACAATGCTTGGTATGATGGCAGCGCTCCTTTTACTGATTGGTGCGCCAAAAGTCAGCTTAGCGGATGCAGCTGTCGGCGATGTCATCGTCACACTCGGGCAAGACTTAACACCGGCTGATCGCCAGAAGGTGCTTGACGAGTTGAATCCACCTGAAAATGCGACAAAAATTGAAGTAACCAATAAAGAAGAGCACGAATATTTAGGAAAGTATATCCCTCGCTCTCAAATCGGGACTCGAGCATTATCATCTTCATCTATCACTATTGAAAAATCAGGTACGGGTCTGACTGTGGATACACATAACATTAAGACCATTACAGATGAGATGTATTTAAATGCTTTAATGACCGCAGGCGTGAAAGATGCAAAGGTTGTCGTGACGGCGCCGTTTGAAGTATCTGGCACAGCAGCACTGACAGGTCTATTAAAAGCCTATGAAGTGTCAAGCGACAAAGCCATTCCTGAAGATGTGAAACAGGTGGCAAACGAAGAGCTTGTAACAACATCTAAACTGGGAGACTCTATTGGAAAAGACAATGCTTCTGCCCTGATTGCAAAAATCAAAGATGACATTGCCAAAAATGGAGTTCCTAAAACAACAAAAGAAGTGGAAGAAAAAGTAGATCAAGCCGCTTCTGATTTGAACTTAAATCTGACGCAGGATCAAAAAGATCAACTTGTCTCTCTCTTCGATAAAATGAAAAATATCAATATCGATTGGAAACAAGTCGGATCTCAAATTGATAAAGCAAAAGACAAGATTACAAAATTCATAGAATCAGATGAAGGGAAAAACCTTCTACAGAAGATTTGGGATTTCTTTGTCTCTATTTGGAACGCGATCGTCTCTGTATTTACTGGTGGAAAATAAATGTCATAGAAAAAGCTGCCTGATGATCAGGCAGCTTTTTTTAAGTCGAGGATTTCACTTTTGATTGATAAGGTAAATCCAATTTGACAATGTCCTCATATGTCTCACGCTCAACGACAAGCTGCGCTTCCCCATCTTCTACAAATACTACAGCCGGGCGCGGGATGCGGTTATAGTTGTTTGACATGCTGTAGCCATAAGCTCCTGTACAAAAGACAGCTAACAAGTCTCCCTGTGATAACTCTGGCAAATCAATATCCCAAATGAGCATATCTCCACTCTCGCAGCATTTCCCTGCAATGGACACCGTTTGATCATGCGTTTGGCTCATTTTATTGGCGCTCGCTGCTTCATATTTTGCTTGATATAAAGCAGGTCGAATGTTATCACTCATTCCGCCGTCAATGGCTACATAATCGCGAATGCCAGGTACATGTTTTGATGAGCCGATCGTATAAAGAGTGGTTCCCGCATCTCCAACAAGGGAGCGGCCCGGCTCAATCCAAATTTCAGGCATCTTAAACTCATAGCGGGCTACATTTTCTTTCACCGCTTGAATAATTTTCTCCACGTATTCAGTTGCTGGAAGTGGTTCGTCCTCTTCTGTATAACGGATGCCAAAGCCTCCGCCTAAGTTCAGCACTGTGGAAATAAATCCAAATGATTCTCTCCATTCATCCAGCTTCAAGAAAATTTTATCTGCTGCAAGGACAAAACCAGCTGTATCAAAAATTTGTGAGCCGATATGACAATGAACACCTAAAAGCTCGATCACTTCTGATTTAAGCACTTGTTTGACCGCTTCGTCTGCTTGTCCATTATGAAGATCAAAACCAAATTTTGAATCTTCTTGACCTGTTGTAATATAGTCATGCGTATGTGCTTCAACGCCCGGCGTGATGCGGAGGAGTACTTTCACCTGTTTTGACAGCTCTTGACCAAGCTGTTCAATGAGGTTGATCTCATAGAAATTATCAACAACAATACAGCCGATTCCATGCGCTAATGCCATCTTTAATTCTTCTCTGCTTTTGTTGTTACCATGGAAATGAATTTTTTCTACTGGAAACCCGGCACAAATGGCTGTGTGCAGCTCCCCGCCTGAAACGACATCAAGTGATAAGCCTTCTTCTTTTGCCAGCTGGAACATGGCAATAGAAGAAAACGCCTTACTCGCATATGCCACCTGAGCCTTTAGTTCTTCTTCAATAAATGCTTTCTGAAAGCTTTTTGCACGCTCCCGTATTAAAGCCACATCATATACATAAAGTGGTGTCCCATACGTTTCAGCTAAAGAAACGGCATCAACACCACCAATTTCTAAATGTCCGAGTTCATTTTGTCTGCAAGTGCCGTGTAAATACAATGTCATTCCCTCTTTCTCCGCCTCGGCTGAAAAAAGACAGCTGCACAAGCTGCCTTTTGCCGTTTCTCAAAGTTAAAAATACAATATCACAATCTTCAGCCACTTTCAACGAGCGTTAAGAATTTGGCGGAATTTTTGATCTGTTCTGAGGGTGAACGATGCTTGGCCTTACTTTTGAGCCAGGAACAGACGTCCGAATGAGCACTTGCCATAAAGCCTTTCCATTAAAAGGAATAAACGGCCACATATAAGGCGTCTGTAAGGAACGAATGGATGTTAAATAAATAAGTAACAGCGTAAAACCGATGATCAATCCATTCAGCTTAAAGATCGCTACTAGTGCTAATATGATCAGTCGGATGATTTTATTAGCGACACTCAGTTCATAACTTGGAGTGGTGAATGTGCCGATGGCTGCTAGCGAGACGTATAATATGACCTCTGGTGTAAATAAACCGACATCAATTGCAATTTGTCCAATTAAAACGGCCGCAATCAAGCCCATGGCAGTCGACAAGGCGGTCGGCGTATGGATCGCCGCCATTCGTAAAAATTCCACCCCAAAATCAGCAAGGAATACTTGGAGAATGACAGGGATATGAGAAGGTTTGTTAAATCCAATATAGCTTAGATTGTCTGGCAGAAGATTCGGTTCTAGAATAAAAAGAAACCAGATCGGCAAAAGAAAAGTAGAACATAAGATGCCTAAAAAACGCACCCATCTTAAAAAAGTCCCAACTGCTGGCGCCTGGCGGTATTCTTCAGCATGTTGAACGTGATGAAAAATAGTGGTTGGTGTAATGATGACACTAGGAGATGTATCCGTAATGATGATGACATGCCCTTCTAATATATGGTTAGCGGCTACATCTGGGCGCTCGGTGTATCGCACAAGCGGGAAGGGATTATATCCTTGCTTAATGATAAATTCTTCTATTGTTTTATCAGACATCGTCAGTCCGTCAACTTTAATCCCAGACACTTCCTTTTCGATAATATCAACAAGATCAGGATCAGCAATGTCTTCAATATAACAAACACAGACGTCTGCTTTAGAACGCTCGCCTACTTTAAGCATTTTGTATCGCAATTTTTCATCCCGCACTCTTCTGCGAATGAGTGCTGTGTTCACAATGATGTTTTCAACAAAGCCGTCTCTTGCACCTCTGACAACCTTTTCTGTATCCGGTTCCTCCGGCATTCTGCCAGGGTAGCTCCTGACGTCAATGATAAATGCGTAATTTTCACCTTCGACAACGACTGCTACAAGTCCAGACAACACTTGATCCACTGCTTCATCAAGCGTTTCAACTTTTGAGACTTGCTGATTGACAAGACGGTTTTCTACCACACGTGCAAGATCATCTGATTCAGGTTCGTTGTCATTGATTTCAATCAGTTCTTTTAATAAATAGATCACATATTGTGTATCACATAATCCATTTACATAGTAAAGCTGGATTTCCTGATCATGGACATAAATTTTCCGAACGCCAAGGTCAAAGCTGAGACCCATCCCGACATTGTCTTTGAAAAAATCTTCATTTTTCTTCGGATCTCGGTACACGTGCACCTTGTCTTTCTTCATGGAAACCGCTCCTTTCTAAAATTAATTCGACTGCCTTCATTGTGATGGGGGACCCTTTGCTTAGATCATCTTTCCGTCCCATCTTGCCAATATCTCCAATGCCGACAACAATCGGAAGCTGTAGTGAATCGAGACAATACACTGTATCTCCACTCATTTTGTGTGGTTCCATTTCTGGAAGTCCATGTTTGTCAACGCCGTATTCTGTCAGTTCACCTTCCCGGTCAATGGAGACATGTACCTTTGTCCATTCCGCTTGATGGGTTTTAGATGCCACTGCAATGGCGCCAATCACTTTAATTTCAGGGTGACGTGCTACGTGCTTCATCGCCGTCTCCCCTGTTCCTTCACCTGTTAAGCCAGAATCATCAAACATGACAAACACTGGGTCATACGGCGTTTTTAAAATCATCTGGACCAGTTCTGGTCCTGTTCGTTTGCTCGGATTCCCTTTTGAGCTGGAAATACATCTTCCGCCGACTTTCTTTGCGACAAGCTCAATCGTTTTGGCAGCATATATATCTCCGTCTGTCACTAAAATGACTTTGCGTCTTTGCCCCATATTAGGTTATCCTTTCGGTTTAAAGATAAGTGCAATGATAAATGAAAATAAAATTGCAGCTGATATTCCAGCAGAGGTTAACTCAAAAATCCCAATTCCGATTCCAATAAATCCATGGACATCAGCCTGATGCATCGCCCCATGAAGCAAGCTATGACCAAAGCTTACGATAGGGACGGTAGCACCCGCTCCTGCAAATTCAATAAATTTATCATAAATACCAAACCCGTCTAAAATCGTCCCTGCCACAACAAAGGTCGTCATGACATGTGCTGGTGTGAGTTTCAGTACATCAAGTAAAAGCTGGCCGATCACGCAAATCAGTCCGCCTGCAACAAAAGCAATCAAATAATCCATTAGCTTTCTCCTCCTGCACGCTCAAATACAACTCCGTGCGCAATGGTTGGAATGGTCTCTTTTTGCTGAACCATCATTGGGCTGAGAAGCGCCCCGGTTGCTACAACCAATACTCTTTGTAAATTCCCTGCTTTCATTTCTTGAAAGATGTGACTGAATGTCACGACAGCTGAGCAGGCACAGCCGCTGCCTCCAGCGAATACATTTTGATCAGGTGTGTATATGATTAATCCGCAATCATCATGCTTTCGTCCAAGCTGAATGCCATCTTCTTTCAGAAGATCCTTTAAAATAGGCGATCCAATTCCAGATAGATCTCCTGTTAGGATGAGATCATAATCATCTACTGTTCTTCCTAAGTCTTCTAAATGTTGTTTGATTGTGTCTGCCGCTGCAGGCGCCATAGCCGAACCCATATCAAATGGATCTGTAATCCCAAGATCCATCACCCGTCCGACGGTGGCACTTGTAATTTGAATTTGGGAAGGTTCTTGGCTGATGACGACAGCACCGCTCCCTGTCACTGTACTTGTGGCTGTATCGGGTTTTTGCCCGCCATATTCTGTTGGATTACGAAATTGCCGCTCTGCCGTCGCATTGTGACTGCTTGTCGCAGCAAGTGCTCTATTGGCAAAGCCACCATCTACTAGCGCTGAGGCAATGGCAACTGATTCCATAGATGTGGAGCAGGCACCAAATAAACAAAGAAACGGGATTTTGAGTTCTCTTGCCACATAGTTGGCTGTCACGTTTTGGTTCAGTAAATCTCCTGCCAGCAGAAGGTCAATATCACTTTTTTGCAAATTGGCTTTTGATAAGGCCATTGATATGGCATCATCCATGAGCTGCCTTTCAGCCATTTCCCAGTTCTTTTGATAACAGTGCATTTCATCATAGGTTTTATCAATGAGATGACCGATTGGGCCTTCTTTTTCTTTCGGTCCTGCAGCTGTTCCTTCCGCATTCACATAAAGCTTGTGTTCAAATACCCAAGATTGCTTACCTGTTAGTTTCACGTTTTATTCCTCCTACGAAAACATCTTTTCCAAGACGTATCGAATAATCCCTACGACATATGCCGAGACGACGCCAAACACAATGACGTTCCCAGCCAGTTTAAACATGTTGGTCGCTACACCTAACACAAGCCCTTCACTTTTATGCTCAAGAGCCGCACTTGTCATGCTATTTGCAAATCCTGTCACCGGGACAGCTGATCCCGCTCCAGCAAACTGGCCGATTTTATCGTAAATACCAATACCAGTTAAAATAGAAGAAATTAAAATAAGGGTCGCCACCGTTGGATTCCCTGCTGTCTTCTCATTAAAATCAAAAAAAGTAATATAGAAATTTTGCAATCCCTCGCCTATCGCACAAATCAAACCGCCGACAAGAAAAGCCTTGATGCAGTTCAGTACATAAGGAGGTTTCGGCTGATACGTTTTCACTTTAGATGGATAGTTCTCTTTTAAACTTGACACGTGTTGTTCCCTCCACATTTTTAAATATAAATAAGCCAATGAAATAGCGAGCCAAACACCTTTCCTAAGACGATGGCCATGAGCAACAGCACAATTTTCCCGTCCATTCCAATTCTTTTCGTTAAGATAGGAAGTACATTTAACACTTCAGTGAGTGCGGCTGCAAGCATGCCGACAAAAATGCCAGATAAAAGACCGATCGGAAGCGCTAGCCATTTGGATAAATGCAAATGGACTTGACTTAAAGTAGCCCAGCCGCCAACGACCGCTCCACTTATCACGGCAGCCTCATATCCTTGAATGAAACGCTGCGTTTTCGTTAATTGCATTAATCGAGGGATAATACCAAGCACTGTGAGAAACGCCACAAATCCTGCCCCTACCGTTAAACCGCCGCCGAGCCCAACAAGCACCACAAAAAGCCATTTACCGATCATGGATATCTTTCAATGTTTCTTTGTTTTCATTGAGTGCGACATAATGATCAAGATCGAGCTGATATTTAAACATTTCCACTTCAAGCGGACTTGGCTCTTCGTTTAAACGCTTTTTAAACACATGATTGAAAAATAAAATCATGCCCAAACCGAGTCCAAAGCTATATGGAATTTGTAATAAATACGGATGCTCAACCGTGTTTCCAGTAATCATCTCGTAAAGGCGGATATGAACAAGCCGCATACTAACATCCTCATGGAAATTCATGATGGCAAGGGCCGCTCCGACAAATAAGAGGAGCCATACAAACACGAATAATACGGGGGACAGCTGACGTTTGCCTGTGTCTATTTCAACAATGACTTCTGAGCCTCCGACTGTTTGAATGTCGATGTCAGGCCACGCTTTTTTGATCGTTTTGACCACATGCATGATATCTAACACAACGATGTGACGATCCTTTTTGCTGACATGGTATATTGGCATTTTGCTCAGCTTTTGCACAGCACTGTCATCTCCAGTGATTTGGGCAATATCCTCTAAATAGATAAGCTGATCATTATCAGTCTTAATCCGATGGCGCAGCCGAATAAAGATTTGTCCGTCCATCCAAGTCACTTCCTATACGATGGGTTAAAAATAGTATGTGGTGAAAAATGGTTCTCATACTGAAAGAACTTGATTTACCGGTAATTACCACACAAAAAAAGCCAGCCGAATTGTGAAGTGCACCCCAAATATTAGACACAGTCTAACATTTGGAGGTGCTTTTCTTTTGGCTAAATTTACAATTGAAGATAAAATCAAAGCTGTAAAACGATACCTCGTTGACCGCGAACCCCTGCTTGGAATTGCAAAACAGATTGGCGTGCACAAAAGCATACTTCAATATTGGGTCAGAAAGTATCAATATCATGGCGAAAAAGCTTTTTCAAAGTCATATACAAATTATCCAGTCCAATATAAACTAGACGTACTTGATTATATGAATGAACATGGGACGTCTATCTTGGAAACAGCTGCACTCTTTAACCTGCCTTCTGATACCACGCTTTGGAACTGGAAGCGCATCTTGAAAACACAAGGAGTAGACGCCCTTCAATCTAAGAAAAAGGGGCGTCCGTCTATGAAAAAGAAAACTGGAAAACAAGACATAACGAAAGGATCAATGGAAGCGTTACAGGCAGAAGTAGAACATTTGCGCATGGAAAATGAGTATTTAAAAAAGTTGAATGCCTTAGTTCAAAACAAGGAACAATCACCAAACAAGACAAAGCGCAAGTAGTCTATGATTTAAGGCATCAATATCCGGTGAAATCACTTCTTAAGCTCGCATGTATTCCACGCAGTACCTACTATTACTTGATCAAGCATTTAGACCGTCCTGATCAGGATGTCGAACTGAAAAAGATGATTCAAACCATTTATCAGGAACATCAAGGACGTTATGGATATCGCCGGATTCGTGATGAACTAATCAACCGGGGACAAAAGGTGAATCACAAAAAAGTCCAGCGCATCATGAAAGCTCTAGGGCTAAAATGCATGGTCCGAGTGAAGAAATATCGTTCATACAGAGGCACAGTGAACAAAATAGCGCCTAATATTTTGGCTCGGCATTTTCAAGCTGATAGACCAAATGAGAAATGGGTCACAGATATAACGGAGTTCAAGTTATTTGGTCAGAAGCTCTATCTTTCGCCCATATTAGATCTATTTAATGGTGAGATCATTACCTATACAGTCGGTTCAAGACCTGTTTATTCACTCGTCTCAACGATGCTTCATCAGGCGTTCAACCGTTTAAATGAAGAGGAGAAACCAATGATACATTCTGATCAAGGATGGCATTACCAAATGAAGCAATATAGACACGCCTTAAAAAAGCGTGGGATTACACAGATTATGTCCCGAAAAGGTAACTGTTACGATAACGCAGTTATCGAGAACTTTTTTGGTATCTTAAAGTCTGAATTTCTATACCTAAAAAAATTTGAGAACATCGAACACTTCAAGCAAGAACTTGAACAATATATTGACTACTACAATCACACACGTATAAAGACAAAACTAAAAGGCATGAGTCCGATACAATATAGAACTCATGCCTCGAAAGCTGTCTCATAAAAAAACCGCGTCTAAATTTAGGGGGTCACTTCAA